>JAFQRU010000149.1 GCA_017409915.1 Clostridia bacterium | reverse complement strand
CTTGCTCAGGAGACTGACAATATGAAAGAATACAGCCTCTATGCAACCGTTGCGAAAATGGCATCAGAGGCCTTCCGTGAGGAAAAAGGAATTACGGCTGCAATGCCGGTTAATGTTGACTTCTATTCAGGCTTCCTTTATAAAATGCTTAATATTCCTGAGGATTTATACACCCCGCTTTTCGCTATGGCGAGAGTTGTTGGCTGGTGTGCCCACAGAATAGAAGAAGTTATGACAGGCGGAAAGATTATTCGTCCTGCTTATAAGAGCGTTGTGGAAAGAAGCAGTTATGTTCCTATTGACCAGCGTTAAAATTTAATAAAAAGCTTCAGGGATTGGTGAAATTCCATACCGGTGGTAAAGCCCACGAGCCTTTTTGGTTGATTTGGTGAAATTCCAAAGCCGACGGTAAAGTCCGGATGATAGAAGTTTATGTTTGACTTATATTATGCCCTGAGGATAATCCTCAGGGCATTTTTTATGAAAGAAGGTATAAATATGAAAACCAATAAAATAACAAAAATCGCAGCCCTTTCTGCAATTGCGGCAATTCTTCAATATGCGGCAATGTTCATCCCTTTTAAGGTAGGTGGATTTTTAGATTTGGATATTTCTGATTTCCCCGCAATCATAGGGACTCTTGCAATGGGACCTGTTGCCGGAGTTTTCGTGGAGCTTATTAAGAATATTCTCCATCTTCCCGTAACAACAACAGGGTATGTGGGGGAGCTGGCAAACTTTATTGTAAACGGTGTTTTTGTTCTGGCTATCGGCTATATTTACCGCTATAACAAAACAAAAAAAGGCGCAGTCATCGCTCTTGTTTTCGGAACGATTTTAATGACTGCGGCGGCGGTTTTAACAAACCGATTTATTATGCTTCCCATGTTCATAAAGGGCGCCCCTGCAAGTGTTTATTGGAATACGGTTTTAACCCTTATAACACCATTTAACTTCGCCAGAGGGGCAGTTCTTTCCCTTATAACTTTCTTCTCTTATAAAAAATTGAGAGTGTTATTAAAAGATAAAACAAATTTATAAAAATAAAAAGCGGTTTTATAACCGCTTTTTATATTACACCGAAAAGGATAAACCCTATGGTGTTTATGGCGAAATTTGCAAACATATGTATAAGATATGACATATAGATGTTTTCGTATTTTTCGTTGAAATAGTTAAAAATGATGCCTCCAAGGAAGAGACCAACCGTTGACAGAAGAACAACCCAAACATTAAACCAGCCAATCATCATTGAAATATGATAGAGGGCGAAGGCTAATGCCGAGAAAAGATAGGCAAAAGAGCGGTTACTTTTTTGTTTGAGGGTAAAAAAGGCAAAACCTCGGAAGAAAAATTCTTCAAGGAAGGAGTTAACAAAGGAAATATAAAGGGAAACCCATAAGAAGTTCTTCGCTGTAACCCCAACATCTCCCGTCAGGGCGGAAGTAACCATTGAAAAGTCAAAAACATCTTTTAAAAGGAAATAGGCAAGGAGAATAATGAGAAAAACCCCGCCCCCTATCAAAAGAGCTTTTATAAATCCGCTTTTTGTGGGCGTAAGAATTTTTCTGAGGGATATTTCTTTGTCAAAACAAGAAAACAAAAGAGGGAGAATAAGAAATAAAGGCAGCTTAACAAATGATTTAATAAGATAGCCGGGCCTTATAACTGCGTCAATAATACCCATTACTGCGCAGGAAAAAAGGACAAGAGCGACAATTATATATTTCTTTTTCATAATAACCCCCTATTTTTAAAAAGAGAGAAATCAATTAAGATTTCTCTCTTATTTTTATGCGATAGTTTCAACTATTTCTTCGTCCTCAACCACGCGTCTTGTTATCTGAGCTCCAAGTCCTTTAAGCTTCTGAACAAAATCTTCATAGCCTCGGTCGATATATTTAAGATTAAAGACTTCTGTAACCCCGTCTGCCATAAGCCCTGCAATAACCATTGCGGCACCGGCTCTAAGGTCCGTTGAG
Organism: Clostridia bacterium; assembly: GCA_017409915.1. Taxonomy (GTDB): domain Bacteria; phylum Bacillota; class Clostridia; order Monoglobales; family Monoglobaceae; genus SIG454. Next base: position 10,106 of record JAFQRU010000149.1, on the reverse strand, counting down.
GAAACGGGAGCGCCTTTAAGCTTTCCGACCCCTTCAATAATTGCAACCCTGCCGTCAACGGTGATTTGAGCACCCATTCTGGCGAGCTGGTTTATATACTGGAATCTGTTGTCCCAGACATTTTCTGTAACAATGCTTGTCCCCTCTGCCTTTGTAAGAAGAGCAACCATCTGAGGTTGAAGGTCTGTTGGGAAGCCCGGATAAGGCATTGTGTTAACCTTTGCCTTTTCAAGCGGTTTGTCCACATAGACTCTGACAGCTTCGTCGTGTTCTTCAACATTAACGCCCATTTCCATAAGTTTTGCGGAAAGGGAATCAAGATGCTTAGGGATGACATTTTTGATAACAACATCTCCGCCAGTTGCAGCAGCGGCAATCATAAATGTTCCAGCTTCAATCTGGTCGGGGATAACGGAATATGTTCCGCCGTGGAGTTCTTCCACGCCTTTAATCTTAATAACATCAGTTCCTGCACCCTTAACATTAGCACCCATTGAGTTTAAGAAGTTGGCAACATCAACAACATGAGGCTCTTTTGCGGCGTTTTCGATAATCGTTATGCCCTCGGCGAGAGTTGCCGCAAGCATAGCGTTAATTGTTGCGCCGACGCTGACCTGGTCCATATAAATAGATGTTCCAACAAGTCTTTCTGCCTGAATGTCAACTAAGGCATAGTCAAGAGAATGAGTTGCCCCAAGAGCAGTGAATGCTTTGAGGTGGAGATTTATAGGTCTGACACCAAAGTCACAGCCACCGGGGAGAGCAACCTTTGCGTGATTGAATCTTCCAAGAAGTGCGCCCATAAGGTAGGAGGAAGCTCGGATTTTTCCAACCATATCATATGAAGCTTCATAGCAGTTAAGGTTGGTGCAGTCAATTGTAATTGTGCCTTTGCTTGTAAATTCGGCTCTTCCGCCAAGCTTGTTTATAATTTCTGCCAAAACATAAGTGTCAGTAACTTCGGGAACATTCTCGATAACGCAAACGCCCTTTACCATAGTGGCAGCAACGATTAAGGCAACAGCAGAGTTTTTAGCACCACTGATATTAACCTCGCCCGCAAGCTTTGCACCGCCGAGAATTACAAACTTCTCCATGCTCTTCACCTACTTTCCTTCGGGTTCTATCTAAAAAGCTATAATTACACAATCATACACTATAAATTGTATCATAAAAGAATCTCAAATACAAGACTTTTTTTAATTTTTTTATAAAGGGGACTTGAATTTTAATTATAACACACCTTAAACGAGAAAATTGTCGCAAAAGAAAAACATAAAAAAATACGGACCATATTGGTCCGTATTTTAACTTTGAAAGAAAAATTTTACTTAAGTTCGATTGTTGCGCCTGCTTCTTCGAGCTTAGCCTTCATAGCTTCAGCTTCGTCCTTAGCAACAGCTTCCTTAAGAGTTGTTGGTGCGCCTTCAACAGCAGCCTTAGCTTCGCCAAGACCAAGACCTGTGAGGTCCTTAACAGCCTTGATTGTAGGCATCTTCTTGTCAGCAGCAAATCCTGTGAGAACTACATCGAATTCAGACTTTTCTTCAGCAGCAGGACCAGCAGCAGCAGCGCCAGCAACCATAACAGGAGCAGCAGCAGATACGCCGAACTCTTCTTCAAGAGCCTTTACTAAATCGTTTACTTCTAAAAGTGTAAGTGTTTTAATTTCTTCAACTAACTTCATAACATCAGCCATTTTAAAAATCCTCCGTTTTTTTAATATTTGGGGCATTTGCCCATAATTTACTTAATAATAATTTTTACTCAGCGTCCTTCTTAGCAACAGCATCCAAAGTACGAACCAAGTTTCCGATAGGAGCCTGCAAACTTCCAAGCATCTTGGAGATGAGAACTTCCTTGGAAGGAATACTTGCGTAAACCTTAACCTCATTTGCGTCAATAACTTTTCCGTCAATAAAACCAGCTTTGATTTCGAGTTGTTCGTTATCCTTTGCGAATTCAACCAAAACCTTAGCAGGAGCAACAACGTCTGAATCACTTGTTGCAAGAGCAGTAGGACCGTGAAGTACACTGTCAAGCTCTCCCAAGCCAACTTCGTTTGCAGCGAAACGAGTAAGAGTGTTCTTAACGATAGAATATTCAACACCTGCTTCACGGAGCTTTTTACGAAGCTCTGTATCCTGAGCAACTGTTAAACCTCTATAGTCAGCAATAACACCGGCCTGAGCGTTTTTAAGTCTTTCTGTTATAGCAGCGACAACCGCTTTTTTGCCTTCTAAAACTTTTTCACTTGGCATAAAATTTTCCTCCTTTCAAAGTTTCAATCTTAAAAGATTGGTATGAAAAATCCCTCGCAGACACGAGGGATTAAAAGTCGTTTAAAAAACTTTTTTCTCCTCGGCAGGATTTATGGCGTTGCCACCTGCTGTCTGCGGAAAATATTCAACTGTTTTGTTTTAGGTTTAAACCCTTAATTAAGCCTCAATCTTACCAGTATTAATCTTAATACCAGGGCCCATTGTTGTAGCAATTGTTACAGATCTTAAATACTGACCTTTTGCAGCAGCAGGACGAGCCTTAACGATTGCGCCCATAAGTGCATTGAAGTTTTCCATAAGCTTTTCAGGGCCAAAGGAAGCCTTGCCGATTGGACAGTGGATAATGTTTGTCTTATCTAATCTGTACTCAATTTTACCGGATTTGATTTCAGCGATAGCTTTTGCAACATCAGGTGTAACTGTGCCAGCCTTAGGGTTTGGCATAAGGCCCTTAGGACCAAGTGTCTTACCGATACGACCAACAACACCCATCATATCAGGAGTTGCAACAACGATATCAAAGTCAAACCAGTTTTCAGACTGAATCTTCTGAACTAAGTCCTCAGCACCAACGAAATCAGCACCGGCAGCCTTAGCTTCTTCAGCCTTGCCTTCTCTTGCGAATACGAGAACGCGAACATTTTTACCTGTTCCGTTAGGAAGAACAACAGCACCTCTAACCTGCTGGTCAGCGTGTCTGGAGTCAACACCTAACTTAACATGGATTTCAACTGTTTCGTCAAACTTAGCCTTAGCGGTCTGGCAGACAAGACCCATAGCTTCGTTTGAATCATATAATTTGCCTTTTTCAAGAAGCTTAACGCTGTCTTGATACTTTTTACCCATTTTCATTAAATTTCCTCCTATAGTGGTTATCACAGGGCATTTGCCCCTCCCACATTCATAACCCGTCTACTATTCTTCAACGGTAACGCCCATTGATCTTGCAGTACCAGCAACCATAGACATAGCTGCTTCAAGTGATGCTGCATTAAGGTCAGGCATTTTCTGTTTAGCGATTGCTTCAAGGTCAGCCTTAGAAAGCTGAGCAACCTTTGTCTTGTTTGGAACACCGCTACCACTCTGAATTTTGCAAGCCTTTTTAATTAAAACTGCAGCTGGTGGAGTCTTAGTGATGAATGAGAAGGATCTGTCCTGGTAAACTGTGATAACAACCGGGATAACAAGACCTGCGTCATTCTTTGTTCTTTCGTTGAACTGCTTACAGAAGTCCATAATGTTAACACCGTGCTGACCGAGAGCCGGACCAACTGGTGGTGCAGGAGTAGCTTTCATAGCTTCAATCTGCAATTTGATGTAACCTGTAATTTTTTGAGCCATTTTCATGACACCTCCCTTTCTAACAAACGTGGTAATATCGAGGCCCCCTCATGGTTGCCCCTCCCACAAACTTGGCGATAATGCCAAATATATAATACAGCGTGTGCTGTGTGGGTAACAAATTTAAACTAATGCTTCAACCTGATTAAATTCAAGTTCAACATCTGTATCTCTGCCAAACATGGAAACTTTGGCTTTAACCTTCTGTCTGTCCATGATGATTTCAGAGATAACACCAACGAACCCTTCAAGAGGACCATATTTAACTCTGATCTGATCGCCTTCGGCGAAATCAATGTTAATAGTGCGCTTTTCAAGGCCCATATTGATTATTTCCTGCTCAGTAAGAGGAACCGGTTTAGAACCGGGACCGACAAACCCCGTAACACCACGGCAGTTTCTCACAACATACCAGCTTTCGTCAGTCATAACCATTTTAACTATGACATAACCTGGGAAGAGCTTACGCATAACGGTTTTCTTTTCGTTATCCTTAATCTCAACAACCTCTTCCATAGGAACGCATATTTCCTGAATAACATCCTGCATGTTACGATTTTCAATTGTTTTTTCTATATCAGCCTTAACCTTATTCTCATATCCGGAATAAGTGTGGGCTACATACCATTTTGCTTCTGCCATAAGTTTGGGATAATCCCGTTCCCTCCTAAAATTTCTACTTAATCAAAGCTCCGATGCCCCAAGCGAAAATCCAATCGAGTGCGGCGATGAGGACTGCGATAAGTATTACGAAAACAAGAACGATAATAGTGTTCTGTTTAACTTTAGAAAAAGACGGCCAAACAACTTTTTTGAATTCAGCCTTGGCATCAATAAACCAGTTCTTAATCTTGCTCATTTTAGTTCTCCTTTAACCTTTGCAAACTTACTTTGTTTCCTTATGCAAAGTATGCTTTCTGCAGAATCTGCAGTATTTGTTCATTTCAAGTCTGTCCGGGTCATTCTTTTTGTTTTTCATTGTATCGTAGTTTCTCTGCTTACATTCGGTGCAAGCTAATGTGATTTTAACTCTCATTTTGTTCACCCTTTCTCTAAAAACCCTTTCGGGATTCATACAACACAAATAAAGCCTCTTTTCAGAGGTAAAACCATTTTATCACGGAAGCGCAAATTTGTCAATGGTTTTTTGCAAAAAATTTCCGAATAATAAGGCTTTTTTGCGAATAGAATTTCGTAGATGCATAAAAACACAATATATTGTAGTTATGCCTTTTTATAAACCCGAGAGGGAGGATAAAATGAAAAACGGACTGAAAATTGCATTTGTTTATATAGGATTGGTCATAGGGGCGGGCTTTGCCTCGGGGCGGGAGATTATTGAATATTTTAATATGAAGAGCCAGAGGAACCCCTTCCCTGTTCTTCTCGCCATTTTCCTCTTTGCAACCATTTCCTACCTTATATTAAATAAAGCGCGGCGTGAAGGCATATCCGACTTTTCAGAATTTGTGGATAAAGAGGCAGGGAAGCTTGCGGGATTTATCAAGGGGATAATGTACCTTTTTATGTTCTGCGGTTTTTTCGTAATGCTCTCTGCGGGCGGGGCGCTGTTTAAGTCTGCTTTTGGCTGGGACGACAAGGTGGGCGTTGTGGCTCTGTCCCTTATATGTTTTCTTGTTTTCTCTTTTGATATTCAGGGGATCGTGGCAATCAACTCCATTTTAGTTCCATTTATGATATTCGGCGCAACTTATCTGTCAGTTTCTTCCTTATTATATAGTAGTGAAACGGTGTCGGTATTTTCTCTTTCGGATAACCCCTATGTTTCGGCGGTTTGCTATGTGAGTTATAACACCATAACGGCAGGGGCAGTGTTGGTGCCTCTTTATTCACTCCTTGATAAAAAGTCGGTTAAGATTGGAGCGATAGTCGGGAGCGCGGTATTGGGTGTTTTGATTTTTCTCATAAGAGAGGCTCTTAATATTTATTATGAGAAAGTTCTCTATTCCCCGATGCCCCTTTTTGATATGGCGGCGCTCAGGGGCGAGGTCTATAAGATGATGTATCTTGCCGTGCTTTTCACTTCGATTTGCACAACGGCGGTCTCCCACGGCTTTGGAGTGTTGTCAAGATTTAAATTTAAGACAAGGAAACAGAGAGTGCTGGGGTCGGGGATTTTCTGTCTGGCGGCACTGCCCTTTTCGGAGCTAAATTTTTCCTTTCTGGTGTCTTCACTTTATCTGGTTTTCGGATATTTCGGCTTAATTTGGCTGATTATTCTGCTTATAAGGAAATAATTTTTTTGACTTGAAGTCGGAGCAAACGAGAGTATAAAAGAGTAAAACGACGAATTTAAGACTTTGAATAGGTGTAAATCGATTTTATCAAAAATTTTTCAAAAAAAGGGTTGACAAAACCGCGCTTCCGTATTATAATAAACAAGCTTGTTAAAGTGACAGAGCAGACTGTGGGCAGATGCACACAAGAAAATGCGTCCACCTGCTCACAGTTTGAAATTTTATTAGGAGGTAAGTTAATATGTCAACTTATATGGCAAAAGCAAACGAAGTTGAAAAGAAGTGGTATATCATTGATGCTGCTGGTAAGCCTCTCGGTCGTGTTGCTGCAACTGCTGCAACAATCCTCAGAGGAAAGCACCGTCCTGAATATACTCCAAACGCTGATTGCGGTGAATATGTAATTATTATCAACGCAAAGGATGCTGTTTTAACTGGTAACAAGTTATTACAGAAGAAATGGTACAGACACACAGGTTATATCGGACACCTTAAAGAAGTTTCTTATAAGGACCTTATGGCAAACCGTCCTGAAAAGGCTATGGAGCTTGCTATCTCCGGTATGATGCCTCATAACACTCTTGGCAGACAGTGCCTCAAAAAGCTCAAGATTTATGCTGGTGCAACTCATGAGCATGAAGCACAGAAGCCGGTAGAGTGGACAGGCAAAATATAAGGATAGGAGGAGAAGTTAAATGGCTAAGACAGTTCAGTATTACGGAACAGGCAGAAGAAAAGAGTCTGTTGCAAGAGTAAGATTAGTGCCAGGTAAAGGCGCAATCACAATTAACGGTAGAGATATTGACGATTATTTCGGTCTTGAAACATTAAAGACTATCCTTCGTCAGCCTCTCGAACTTACAGGAACAACAGGTAAGTTTGATGTTTTGGTAAATGTTAAGGGTGGTGGCTTCACAGGTCAGGCAGGCGCTATCCGTCATGGTATCGCAAGAGCTTTACTTGAAGTTGATGCAGAAGCTTTCAGAGGCGAACTCAAAGCTGCTGGTTACTTAACTCGTGACCCAAGAATGAAGGAAAGAAAGAAGTACGGCTTAAAAGCTGCTCGTCGTGCTCCACAGTTCTCAAAGAGATAATCTTTTTCGATTATTACATTCCCACAAGGTTTTCTTGTGGGAATTTCTTTTTGCAAGAGCACGACGCAAGGTCGAAACTCCGAGGGGAGTTTCATCACGGCGCTGTCGCGCCTTAATCCCGCCTAAAAACAATTCGCCGGATTGTTTTTTACGGCGTGACGTGCTCCACAGTTCTCAAAGAGATAATTTATTTGTTATCAAAATCCCATGGGCTTTGTCCGTGGGATTTTCTTTTTGCAAAAAGATAGACAAATGGAAGATCTTATGATAAAATGTCATTAACAAAAGGTTAGGAGGAAATCTTAATGAAGGAAAAAGTGCAAGAATTTTTAGAAGCAAAAAAAGCTGAAGAAGAAAGAAAATTTGAGGAAGATAAGAAGAAAACTTTAATCGAACTAGGCTTATATGAAAAAGTATATTCTCCAGAGGATAAGTGGAGTGAGGAGTTCAACACATATGAATGGGATGTGAATGCATCAGAAGCAAAATATTATAAAAAAGTTCCTCTTGAAATAACAGGTGAAGAATATGAGGAAGTAAGAAAATATGCTAAAAAAGAAAACAGAGAGAGTATAAAGGAGTATATGACAGGAGAAACAAATGTTATTGCAAAAATTTTAACTGTTATTGCTTGGGTCGTGTTCATTGCAGGGTTTATTGCAGGAATTGCAATAGGGACTGTTGAGATTGAAAGAGGAATTTATTATACATATACAGATACAGAATTTTCTTTCGCTATTGCTTTCACTTACTGGTGCATTTCTTTAATAAGCGGAATGATGTTCCTTGGCTTTGCTGAAATAATTAAGTTGTTGGATGCTATTAAAAAGAAATAATGAGTATATTCCCGCAAGGAATCCTTGCGGGAAATTTTTTATTTGCAGGAGATGAAAAACTTATGTAAAATATATCCATATTTATTGACATTGATTTTTCGGTAGGATATAATAAAAGAGTGCGAATATAATATTTTTTGAAAGAAAAAATGGAAAAGTGGAATACTACTTGGTAGGCGAGGTGTTTTCGGTGATTAAAGCGGATAAAACTGTTATAAAAGAGACGAAATTTATTGCGATTATCGTTCTTCTTTTAAGCGTTCTTATGCAGGCGGTTTTCCTTATAATAAGAAGATGGGACTTATCTGTTCTTTTCGGAAACCTTATTTCTGCTATTGTTATGGTCGGGAACTTCTTCTTTATGGGAATAACCATTCAAAAGGCTCTTACCAAGGACGAGGAGGACGCGAGAAAGATGATGAAATCCTCCCAGAGTCTTCGGAATTTTGGAGTTTTTGTGGGAGTTTGCTTAGGGGTTATATTTTTCAATCCGATTGCGGCGGTAGTCCCTGTGGTTTTCCCGAGAATTGCAATCGCTTTAAGACCAATGTTTAATAAAGAAAAGGATGTGATAAAAGAATGAGAGAAAAGTCGCGCCGTTTTATAGCGGTGGATATATTTTATATTCTTATGATGGCTCTTCCCATCCTTTTTTCAATTTTTTTAAAAGTCGTTATGACACCAGTAAAAGAGGGAATAGTTATCTCAGGGGCACTGATATTTATGGAAGTGCCAATGCCTGTACAGAATCTTCTCATAACAGAGGCACAGGTCAATTCCCTTATGGTTATGATTTCCATTTTGTTCCTTTGCCTTTATATGACACACGGAATAAAAAACGGCTCATGGCTTAAAAGACACACCATAGCGGAAATCCTGGTTGAAAAGACCCAGAGCATGACAACAGGGAATATGGGAGAATATTTTAAAGGCTTTGCCCCGTTTATTGCGGCAATACTTGCCCTCTCGGCTTTTTCAAGCCTTATGTCCCTTTTCGGGCTATACCCTCCCACATCAGATGTGAATATTGTTGGAGGTTGGGCGATTTTAGTCTTCGTTTTGATAACACATTACAAAATGAAATGCGGAATAGTCCAGTATGCGAAGAGTTTTGCAAACCCTGTTTTGATGGCACCGCTCAATATTATAAGCGAGGTGGCAACCCCTGTTTCGATGGCATTCCGTCATTACGGAAATGTGTTATCAGGCTCGGTTATAGGTGTTCTTCTGGCAACAGGCCTTGGTGGTCTTTCCAATATGATTTTCGGGGCTCTCCCCGGATTTTTGGGAGACTTTCCGTTTTTAAGAGTGGGAATCCCTGCAATACTTTCAATTTATTTTGATGTATTCAGCGGACTGTTGCAGGCATACATTTTCGCAATGCTTACAATGCTTTATGTTTCAGGAGGCTTCCCTCTTGAATTATATGAACAAAGAAAATTAAAAAAGCGCGCTCGCGCAAAGATATAGGAGGAAATTATTATGTTAGAAATCGCAATTGGTATTATTTTAGGATGTTGTGCTTTGGGTGCAGGAAGTGCTATGATAGCTGGTATCGGACCTGGTATCGGTGAAGGTAACGCTGTTGCAAAGGCTTGTGAAGCTATCGGCCGTCAGCCGGAGAGCAAAGGCGATGTAACAACAACTATGCTTATGGGTTGTGCTATTGCTGAAACAACAGGTCTTTATGCGTTGGTTATTGCAATCCTTTTAATCTTCGTTGCCCCACAAAGATTTATCGATATACTTATCAACACAATAAAGTAATTGGAGTGAACAACTGTGCAATCATTAGATGTTATATCCATTAATTTATGGGATATTGTCATTTCTCTTCTTAATCTTATTATTCTCTTTATTCTTGTTAAAAAGTTTTTATTTAAGCCTGTCAACAATATGATTGCCAAAAGGCAAGAAGAGGTTGATAAGGTTTATTATGATGCCTATGAAGCAAAGAAAGAAGCGGATGCTGACCGCGAGGCATGGGACGAAAAAATGAAAAGTGCCAAGGATGAGGCGAAAAACCTTATTGACCATGCACAAAGCGCCGCAAGACGAAGAGAAGAAAGAATTGTCAGTGAGGCAAAGGATAAGGCTGAAAGTATTATCCGTCAGGCAGAAACACAAGCTAAGCTTGAACGGAAAAAGGCGAAGGACGATATTAAAAAGGAAATCGTTGAGGTTTCAACCGCCCTTGCAAATAAAATGTTAGAGCGTGAAATAAATGTTTCCGACCACCGCAGTCTTATAAGCTCAGTAATAGACGAGATTGGAAACGACGATGAATAGTCAGGT
>JAFQRU010000148.1 GCA_017409915.1 Clostridia bacterium | reverse complement strand
TGGAATAAGGCACATCAAGAGCACGACCAACATCACGGATTGCAAGACGGGCCGCCATTGTTCCGAAAGTTATAATCTGGGCAACATGGTCAGAGCCGTATTTGCGATTAACATAGTCAATAACTTCGCCTCTGCGCTCGTAACAGAAGTCAATATCAATATCAGGCATGGTAACTCGCTCGGGGTTTAAGAAACGCTCGAAAATAAGACCATACTTGATAGGGTCAATATCGGTTATTTTAAGGCAATAGGAAACAATAGAACCTGCGGCGCTGCCTCGGCCGGGGCCTACCATAATTCCGTTTTCCTTTGCATAATTTATAAAATCCCATACAATGAGGAAATATTCAACATACCCCATTGACTTTATGGTTTCAAGCTCATAGGAAAGACGAGCTTTAATCTCATCGTTGCCGTTTGGATAGCGCTCTTTAAAGCCTTTCTCGCAAAGCTCTTTTAAATATTCATAAGCGGTATACCCTTCGGGAAGAGCAAATTCAGGAAGATGAAGCTTTCCAAACTCAATCTCAACATTACACATATCCGCAATTTTCTGAGTATTTTCAAGAGCCTCAGGAACATAGGAGAAGAGGACGTCCATTTCCTCTTCGGATTTAACATAAAGCTGTGAGGACTCCATTTTCATTCTGTCAGTATCGTTAACGGTCTTTCCCGTCTGGATGCACATAAGAATATCCTGATATTTTGCGTCATCCTCTGTAACATAGTGAACATCGTTTGTGGCAACAAGGCCTAAGCCAAACTCTTTCGCCAGAGCAATAAGCTGGCTGTTGAGCTTTTTCTGGTCATAAAGGCCGTGGTCCTGAATTTCGATAAAGAAATTCTCTTTTCCGAAAATATCAATAAAACGCTTGGCGGTTTCCCTTGCCTCTTCGGGATTGCTTCCTAAGAAATGACGGGAGATAACGCCGAACATACAACCGCTTAAAGCGATAAGACCTTCGCTGTGTTCTCTTAAAACATCAAGGTCGACTCTTGGCTTATAATAAAAGCCGTCAACCCATCCGCAGGAAACGATTTTCATAAGGTTTTTATAGCCTGTTTCGTTTTTCGCAAGGAGGATTAAGTGTGAATTTTTTGAGTCAAGGTCGTGCATTTTATCAAAACGGCTTCTCTGGGCAACATAAACCTCACAGCCGAGGATTGGCTTAATGCCGATTTTTTTTGCATATTCATAAAAATCAATAACACCATACATATTGCCGTGGTCAGTAATTGCCATAGCGGTCTGCCCAAGCTCTTTTGCGCGGTCTAAAATTTTCGGGATAGTCCCTTCACCGTCAAGCAAGCTGTATATAGTATGGGTGTGAAGATGCACAAATGACATATTTTTTCCTCCTTTATAGATTTTCTGCAATAGCGAGAATGCGTTTAAGTCTGTGGTTTACCCCTGACTTTGAAAGAGGGGGAGAAAGCAGAGCGCCAAGGTCCCCAAGGCTTAAATCTCTGTTTTCAAGGCGTAGCTTTGCAAGCTCAAAAAGCTCGTCGGGAAGCTCTTCAAGGCCGATTGTCTGCTGGATTTTATTTATAGCCTTAATATGAACCGCAGATGCTGTAAACACCTTGTCCATATTGGCGGTTTCTCCGTTTGAAATTCGGGTAAGGTTGCTCCGAACCTCCCGTTCGATTTTTATATTGACATATTCCATATAGGATAAAGTCGCCCCGAGATAAGTTAAAACATCGCAGATGGTGTCGCTCACTTTGGCATAAACAACCCAGGAGTCCTTTCTCTTGACCTTCTTAAAAGAAAAACCCAGGGAAGAGAGAAAGTGAAGAAAATCCTCCGTTAAAAGCTCATATCTTGTTAGGAACTCCATATTGTAATTCTTATTAGGGTCGATAACTGTTCCTCCCCCTAAAAAAGCGCCTCGAAGGAAGGCTTTTTTGCAACAGTCCTTCTCAATAACCTCAGGGGTTATGCGGAATTTTATGTTATTTTCGCAAAGGCGGAGGGAATATAAGCACTTGGCAACCACACCTAAATCGTTGCAGTAAACCGCGAAATATTTTCCGTCCTTGACGGTATCTCCAATATATCCGAAAAGCTTATTCAAAAGGGAGCAGAACTTGTCCGCAACAAGAGAGCTTTCGCTTATAAGCTTAATGGAGGTCCCGCTTATGCTCCCTGCAAACAAAAGCATACCAAAAAGCTCTGCCCTGTCGCAACAGGGAGAGTTGTTTTCGGCAAGTATTAAGGGTTCTTTTGTTTGCTGGGAAAAAGATTTCATATTTTTATCCTTTTAGAATTTTCCAATCATTTTAACCTCAGGGCAAAGAGTTACCCCGAACTTTTCATAAACTGTTTTCTGGATATGTTCTATAAGTGAAAGAACATCCTTTGCGGTGGCGTTTCCTGTGTTTATAACAAAGCCTGCGTGCTTTTCGGAAACCTGCGCCCCGCCGATAGTAAAGCCTTTAAGACCTGATTGCTCAATAAGCGTTCCTGCAAAATACCCCTCAGGACGCTTGAATGTGCTTCCAGCGCTTGGCTTATCAAGAGGCTGTTTTGAAACCCGTCTCTCTTTAAGGTCATCAGTTTTGGCCTTGATGTCCTCTTTGTTGCCCTCTTTAAGAGAAAGAGTGCAGCTTGTTATAACCGCTCCGTTTTCCATAAAAACGCTGCGACGGTAACCAAAATCACAGTTTTTTGCTTCTATGGTTTTTATGTTGTTGTCTTTATCGATAAAAGTAACATCTTTAACAACGGTGCAAAGCTCCTCGCCGTATGCCCCTGCATTCATATAAAGGGCACCCCCTAATGAGCCGGGGATTCCTGAGGCAAATTCAAGACCTGTAAGGGAATTTTCATAAGCTAAATTTGCAATACGGGAAAGAAGAATACCACACTGAGCTTTAACGGTTGTCCCGTTTATTTCGGCGTTTTTCATATTTTTGCCGATAATTATAACAACCCCGTCAATTCCGCCGTCTCCGACTAAAATATTAGAGCCGTTTCCCAAAACGGTTGCAGGGATATTTTCACTTTTTAAAAGATTTAAAACTGCAATAATCTGTTCCTCAATCTCAGGGAAAACCACAAAGTCGGCCTTTCCGCCGATTTTAAAAGTGGTGTGGTTTTTCATTGGCTCGTCTTTTAAGACATTTTTCTCCCCCAAAAGAGAAACAAGCTTGGATTCTATCATAATAGCTCTCCTTAAAAGTTAAATTCAAGATATGGTTTTTTATTTTTAAGATGCTCCATAAGGGTTTTTGCATCACGGTTTATAATAAGCTCTTCCGGGAAGCCGCACTCTTTTAAAAGAGCAATGGCACTGTCGAAATCTCCAACGCTGTCGCAATAGTGGGCATCAGACCCTAAACAGATTTTTGTACCGTGTTTCTTGCAGGCAAGGATAATACTACGGCATACCTCTTTTTGATTTTCCTTGGTGAGGGTATAGCGGTTAACCTCAATCATAACATCTTTTTCTTTTGCTTTTTTTGCCACTGCATCGTGGTCGAAGTTAAAACCGTTTCTGCCAGTATGCCCTAAAATATCAACATAAGGGTTATCCATAACGCTGAGCCAGGTCTTTGTGTGGTCAGCCTTATTTTTCTGTTTATACACAACGGAGTGGATTGAAACAATAACAATTTCCATTCTCTTTAAAAGCCTTTCGGGAAGGTCAATATCTCCTTTGTTGTTTAAGACGCTGCACTCAACCCCTTTCAGAACCTTAACGCCGCCTATATTGGAAGGGAGCGCTTTTAAATTCTCAAAGTGAAAAATATGAGGGGCATCGGGAGTGCTTATTGAATGGTCAGTCTTTGCAATAAGTTCAAGGCCCTTTTCCGCCGCCGCAAAGGCGTTTTCTCTTATGGTTGAATATGCGTGAGTGCTGGCTACTGTGTGAGTGTGAATATCTGTAAGAATTTTCAAAATATCTGTCCTTTCAAATTAGAGGTTAACTTGCTCCATAACACGCTTGTTAAGTTCTTCCGCCGCGTTATAACCCATTCTTCTCTGGCGGTTGTTCATTGCGGCAACCTCAAAGATAATGGCAAGGTTTCTTCCCGGTCTTACAGGGATTGTAAGGGATGGGATATCAAGACCTAAAATATTTGTATATTCATCAACTAAGCCGAGACGGTCATATTGCTTGCCCTTCTGCCAGGTTTCAAGATGAATAACAAGGTCGATTTTCTCTGTGTCTTTAACGGCACCCATACCGAAGATTTTCTTAACATCAACAATTCCGATTCCTCGGATTTCTATAAAATGGCGGATAATTTCAGGGGCAGAGCCAACCAGCGCTTTTGAAGAAACCTTTTTAATCTCAACAGCATCGTCGGCAACAAGACGGTGGCCTCTCTTCATAAGCTCAACAGCGGCTTCGCTTTTACCGACACCGCTCTCGCCTAAAATAAGAATACCTTCGCCGTAAACCTCGACCAAAACACCGTGGCGGGTGATTCTTGGTGCAAGCTCAACATTTAAGAATGCGATAAGAGCACTCATAAAAGCAGAGGTTGAAATGTTTGTCCTAAGAACAGGAGTGTCATATTCCTTGGCAAGTTCAAGCATCTCAGGAAGAATAGGAATACCCCTTGCAACGATAATGGCAGGAACTCTTTTTTCAAAGAAATTTTTAAGATGAGCATATCTTTCCGCGCTGTCCATATCTTCAAGGTATGAGTTTTCAACCTTGCCGAGTATCTGGATGCGGGAGGAGTCAAAATAGTCGTAGAAGCCTACAATTTGAAGACCCGGACGATTAACATCGGCAGAGTCGATTAAAACCTCCTTGTTGGGAAGATGAATTGCTTCAAGTTTGAACTCGTTTATGATTTTACTAAGCGCCACTGTGAAATTTTCAGCCATAATAATCCTCATTCCTTATGTAAAATTATAATAATATAAT
>JAFQRU010000147.1 GCA_017409915.1 Clostridia bacterium | reverse complement strand
TGCCGTTTCTGTCAGGCGGGATATTTGTACCGTCCTGTAAGAGAACGGAGTGTTGAAAAGCTTACGGGAGTTGCCTCAGAGTGTATTAAAAACACGGGATATGAGGAAATGTCTTTGTCCTCACTCAGCACAAGCGACTATACAAATCTCCAGTCACTAGTGGATAATCTTCTTGAAATAACTGTAGATAAAAAGATAAATCTGTCTTTGCCGTCTCTCCGTGTTGATAATTTCTCAATGGAGCTTATGGAAAAGGTTCAAAAGGTTAAGAAAAGCGGTTTGACTTTTGCCCCTGAGGCAGGGTCGCAGAGGCTTCGTGATGCCGTAAACAAAAATGTTCTGGAAGAGGACCTTTTAAGAACAGCGGGGATTGCATTCCGCGGTGGATATGACAGAGTTAAACTTTACTTTATGATAGGCCTCCCAACCGAGACCGACGAGGACATTAAGGCAATTGCTGACCTTTCCCAAAAGGTAATAGATGTGTTTTATGAAATCCCCAAAGAAGAGCGAAAGGGCAGAAATGTCAGCATAACAATAAGCACCTCTTCGTTTGTGCCGAAGCCCTTCACTCCTTTTGAGTGGGAGCCTCAGAATACAATGGCAGAACTTATCCGTAAGCAACAGTTCTTAAAGGAACAGATTAAGTCAAGAAAGATTATATATAACTGGCATCAGAGCGAGGTTAGTTACCTTGAAGCGATTTTCGCAAAAGGGGACAGACGACTTAGCGATGTTATAATTTCCGCAGTTAAAAAAGGCTGTCGTTTTGACGGCTGGGGCGAATATTTTGACTTTGAAAAGTGGATGGAAGCCTTTAAAGATAATAATATCAACCCTGAGTTTTACGCATACAGAAAAATCGACCACGACGAAGTTCTTCCTTGGGACCATATCGACACAGGAGTTTCAAAGAGCTTCCTTATGAAAGAGCATGATAAGGCCTATGAGGGCGTAACAACCCCGTCCTGCCGTGAAAAGTGTTCAGGTTGCGGAGCAACAAGCTTTAAAGGGGGTGTTTGCTTTGAGTAAAAGACGACTTAAATTTTCCAAGACGGGAATGGGAAAATATATCTCTCATCTTGATTTGTTAAGGGCCTTTACAAGAGCAATAACCCGAGCTGAGCTTCCTGTCCGCTATACCCAAGGCTTTAATCCTCATCAGATTATAACCTTTTCTCTCCCTCTTCCAATCGGGGTTACAAGCGAAACAGAGTTTGTTGACATCGATTTTGAAGAGCAGGCTAAGAATGAGGAGATTATGGCAAGGCTCAATGAAAACCTCCCTCCTGATATAAGAATTTTAGGGGTGGGCGAGCTTATTCATTCCGCAACGGATATTGCTTTGGCAAGCTATGATATTGTTTTAAAATCCCCAATGGATATTGATAGGGAAAAAACAGAAAACTTCTTCAAAAAGACGGATATTCCCGTTATGAAAAAGACCAAAAAAGGGGATAAAGAGGTCAACCTCTCTGAATACATAAACTCTGTTAAGTTTAACGAAATAAGTGGCAGAGAAATAAAAATGACGGTGGTTTTATCCGCCGGCGGCTCGATGAATATAAAGCCTGACATAATGATTTCCGCCCTTGAAAAAGAGCTTGGAGTAGGCGAGTTTAATGAGGTTTATATCCACAGAACAAAAATTTTTGTAAACGAAAAAGGCAAAGTAAAAGAAATGAGATAGAGCATTTGCTCTATCTCATTTCTTTTGCTAATTTTAATAATTCCTGCTTTTTATTTTCACATTTTTCTTCTATAACCGCCAGAAGAAGCCTGTCCAAAATGTCCCCGATTTCAGGGTTTTTAGGAAATCCTACTTTAATTAAATCGTCCCCTTTAATGTCAAGCTGAGAGAGGGAGAAACATTCGTCATTCTTAATGATTTTCCTAAGAATTGCCCGTCCTTCTTTGGCTTCAACCAACCTTGCAGGGAAGTTTCGATTTTTAGAGAGGTTGTCCGCAATCTTAACCTCATATAAAAGCTGAACAAGTGTCTTCTGGTATTTCATAAGCCACTTTTTAATTTCAATTTTATCCGCAGGGAGAGGGGTGTCGTGGTATCTTACCAGAAATGTTACGATTTTGATCGTCGCATTGTCATATTTAAGCCTTTTAAGAACAGTCTCCGCAATTTCGGCTCCCTTTTGCTGATGCCCCGAAAAATGCCCTATTCCCCGACTGTCAAACCTTAAACAAGAGGGTTTTGCAATATCATGGAAAAGCATTGCAAGACGGACATAAATAAGCTTTGGAGATGATGCAACCGCCAGAACTATGTGCCTCCACACATCAAGGTGATGGTGGAAGTTTCTTTGGTCGAAATCAAAGCAAGGGAGAATTTCGGGAATGAATATGGCGATAATGTCCTTATATTCGTGAAGAATTTTCTCAACATAATCTCCTAAAAGGAGTTTGTTAAATTCAATGGCAATTCTCTCTTTTGCAATATTATCAAGAAGAAAAGCGTTTTTATGGATTGAAAGACGGGTTTTCTCCTCGATTGTAAAGGATAAAACCGAGGCAAAGCGGATTGCCCTCATAATCCGAAGGGCGTCCTCTGAAAACCTTGTGTCGCTGTCGCCTACACAGCGGATAATCATATTTTCAATATCGCTTATTCCGCCGAAATAATCAACAATCCCCGTTTTTGGGTTATATGCTAAGGCGTTCATTGTAAAATCACGGCGGGCTAAATCTTCTTTTAAACTTTTAGTGAATAAAACATAGTCGGGATGACGGCTGTCGCTGTAACTTCCGTCGGTTCTGAAAGTGGTGATTTCCAAATGGAAAGAGTTTATGATAACCGTAACAGTCCCGTGTTTTGCTCCTGTTAAAATCGTCTTATAATCTTTAAAGACAGATTCAATTTCCTCAGGGAGAGCTGAGGTCGTTATGTCCCAGTCGGCAGGAGTTTTCCCCATAATGCAGTCACGGACACATCCGCCCACAATATAGGCCTCAAAACCTTTTTCTTCAAGAGAAGAAATGGCGGTTTCAACTTCATACGGCATCTTGATTTCCATAAAATCACCTCCTTTGAATATCTTAAATTATGATACCACAGCGCAACTCTTTTGTCAAACAAAAAAGGAGTGGGACGGCGGTGTTAATTAGGGAGGAATCGGTTTTGGATTGTAATTTTCCGCTGATAGTGCGCAAAAAAATGCAGACATACGCCAGTATGCCTGCATTTTTTATGACTTCTCTGATTCGAAAAATTTCTAACCCAAAACTGCTTTGCACCACAAAAACCTCAATTTTGAGTATAGAACAAAGAAAAAATTCGAAGAATCCTTGACGGATTGTGAGAATTTTTTCGGAAGTTATCTGCCAAAATAGTGATTTTTGGGCGGTTAATCCCTAATGAACACCGCCGAAATCACTCCTTTAATTTCTTAGTACATTCCGCCGCCTGCGCCGGCCATAGCAGCAGCCGCAGCAGCTTCAGCAGCAGGGTCCGGCTTGTTTGCAACAACGCTTTCGGTTGTAAGAACCATAGCCGCAACGGAAGATGCGTTTTGGAGAGCGCTTCTTGTAACCTTTGTTGGGTCAACAATACCGTTTTTGAGCATATCCATATATTCTTCTGTTAAAGCGTTAAAGCCAACGCCGATTTCGCTTGACTTAATCTTGTCAACGATTACGCTTCCTTCAATACCTGCGTTAAATGCAATCTGACGAACAGGTTCTTCAAGGGCGCGAAGAACGATTGATGCACCTGTCTTTTCGTCCCCGTCAAGAGAGTTCATAAGAGCCTCAACGGCAGGGATTGCGTTAATGAAAGCAGTTCCGCCACCTGCAACAATACCTTCTTCAACAGCAGCCTTTGTTGCGGCAAGAGCGTCCTCAATTCTGAGTTTCTTTTCCTTCATTTCGATTTCAGTTGCAGCGCCAACTTTGATAACAGCAACACCGCCGGAAAGCTTTGCAAGTCTTTCCTGAAGT
>JAFQRU010000146.1 GCA_017409915.1 Clostridia bacterium | reverse complement strand
CAGCCTTTTTTCTCCATCTCAGAAAGGAGAGGAGAAAGAGGTCTTTTTCTAAGCCCCTCTTTTCCCGTAAAAATAGGGTTTTGAGATACAGCCGCTGCCACGGGAATTAAAAACCTCAGAGTAGAGCCACACTCGTTACAGTCAAGAGTAGGGTTAATTGCCTTTTCAAAAATAGGATAAAGAATAATAGAGTCATCGCCTTTTTCCGCCCTTGCCGCTAATGAAACAAGGCAGGATAAAGTTGCCTCTATATCTTTGGAAAAAGAGGAAAGATTGAATTTCGTAGGTTTATCGGAAAGGGCAGCCGCAATTAAAGCTCTGTGGGCATCGGATTTTGAAATGATTGCCTGAGCGCAGCCGCAGATATTTTCCCATTTCATAGAAATATCCATAGTTTCCTCCTAGATTGCAGATTTTATAAACTCATAAAGTGAGCCAGTTGAAATCTTAAACAACTTGCAATTTCCGATTTCCTCAGGAATAACAAGAGTAATCCCGTCGGAAGACCGCTTTTTATCTTTAAGCATAGCGTCAAGAAGCACCTCTGCTGAAAAATCGGCAGAGATTGGTAATCTGTTTAAAGCGTTAACCGATGCAATTTCTTCTGAAAAATCGGTTTTAACAAGGCCCATTTTCGCTCCGCCACGAGCTGCCATAACCATACCGATTGCAACGGCTTTTCCGTGACTTATCTTAAAGTCAGAACATTTTTCAATGGCGTGGCCGATTGTATGCCCGAAATTAAGGAGCTGTCTTTCCCCTTTGTCAAACTCGTCTTTTTTAACGATTTGGGCTTTAAGAGAAATACATCTCTTTATAATTGATGATATATCAGCCTTAAAATCGGTCTTGAATTTATCGAACAATTCTCTGTCAAAAATAACGCCGTATTTAATAGCCTCTGCCGTCCCATCCATAAAAATATCAGGGGAGAGAGTTGAGAGAAAATCCGTGTCGCAGATAACAGCCTTTGGCTGATAGAAAGCTCCTGCAAGGTTTTTCCCCTGGTTTAAATTAACCCCCGTCTTTCCGCCAACGGAAGAATCAATGGCTGAAAGAAAAGTTGTGGGCAGCTGAATATAATCTATTCCCCTAAGGAAACAGGAGGCGCAAAAACCCGCAACATCTCCCACGATTCCGCCTCCTAAGGCGACGATTAAGTCAGAGCGTGAAAGCTCATTTTCTGCCGCAAATTCTAAAATTTCTGATACCGTAGTAAGATTTTTATGCTCCTCCCCGTGAGGGAAAACAAATTTATGACACAAGAAGCCACCCTCTTCAATAAGGTTTTTAACTTTTTCTCCGTATAACAAATCAACATTGTCGTCAGTAATTAAAAGAACCTTTTTGGCAGAGGTTAAAGATGCAATTTTTTCAGGAAGAAGAGAAGAAACTCCGCTTCCTATTATGCAGTCATAAGGATTTTTAACTCCCCCTACGGTAACAATATCCATTTTAAATATTCTCCTTTATATTACGGCCATCTTTTAAAAGAGCAGTAAGTCCTGCTTGGTCCTCGTTTTCGATGGCGCTTTTGTAATCAGAAAGATTTTTGATTAAAGTATCAATTTCGAATAAAAGATTTTCCCGATTTTCCATAAAAAGCTCGCTCCACATATTCTCGTTAAGGTAAGCAACACGGGTCATATCTTTAAAGCTTCCGGCTGACATTCCGTGATGACGGGGAGCGGTTGGAGACTTTATGTATGCGCTTGAAAGAATATGAGCAAGCTGAGATGTGTAAGCGATTACCTCGTCGTGTTCCCTAGGGCTTACGATGGTTGTAGTCCCGAAACCGACAGATTCAAAAAGCTTTTTAACTTCCGCAAGAGTCTTAATGTCTGTGTCTGCATAAGGAGTTAAAATCATAGAAGCGTCTTTAAAAAGCTCCTTATTTGAATAGTCGAACCCGATTTTTTCAATACCTGCCATAGGATGTCCGCCAATAAAATTGATGCCGTATTCCTTGGCAACAGGTCTTATTCTTTCGCAAACATATTCTTTGACACCTGCGCAGTCAATAACGGCAGTCCCCGGTTTTAAAAGGGGGGCAATTTCTTTGAATACCGCAATTGTATCATCAGGATATAAAGCTAAAATAATTATATCACAACAGCTGGGATTTTGCAAAGAAAATTCCTCTTTTATAGCTCCGAGAAGCTTCGCTCTGCAAATAACGCTTTCGTTTTTATCAAAACCTAAAACAGTATGAGAGGTATTTTCGGAAATAGCCTTGGCTAAGGACCCTCCGATTAAACCCATACCAATAACACCGATATTCATTTTTCTTCCTCCTAATCAAAATTCTTAACAACACTATGGATTGCGCTTACCTGTTTTGTAAGCTTGTCATAATCGCTTGGTGTAAGAGACTGAGCACCATCGCAAAGAGCGTGAGCCGGGTCATTGTGAACTTCAATTATAAGACCGTCAGCACCCGCCGCAACTGCCGCATGGGACATAGAAGGAACAAATTTTGCAACCCCCGTTGCGTGGGACGGGTCAATTATAATAGGAAGATGAGTTGCAAGACGAAGAGCAGGAATACAGGATAAATCAAGAGTATTTCTTGTTACGGTTTCAAATGTGCGGATACCCCTTTCACAGAGAATAACATTCTCGTTTCCGCCTGCCATAATGTATTCAGCGCTCATTAAAAGCTCGGAGATTGTGCTGGATAAACCTCTCTTTAAAAGGATAGGCTTATTTGTTTTCCCAAGCTCTTTGAGTAGCTCGAAGTTCTGCATATTTCTTGCCCCAACCTGAATAACATCAACTTCATCGAATAAATCAATGTGTGAAATATCCATAATTTCGGTTACAATAGGAAGACCTGTTTCCTTTTTGGCTTTAAGAAGAAGATTTATCCCCTCTTTGCGAAGCCCCTGGAAAGCATAAGGAGAAGTTCTTGGTTTAAAAGCGCCCCCACGGAGCATTGTCGCCCCTGACGCTTTAACAGACTTTGCAATCTCGCAGATTTGCTCTTCTGATTCAACAGAGCAAGGCCCTGCAATAAGAGCTAAGCTTCCTCCGCCAACAGTTGTGTTTCCTACCTTTATAACAGAGTCTTCGGGATGGAACTTTCTGTTCGCATTTTTATAAGGCTCCTGAACTCGCATAACATCTTCAACGAATTCGAGGGCTTTAACCAAATCAATGTCAACCAAAGAGGTGTCCCCCAAAAGACCCATAACAGTTCTGTGAGTTCCCTGAATGAAATGGATGTCAAGACCTAAACTTTTAATCCAGTCCACCAGATTGCTGACTTGTTCATCGTTTCTGCTTTCCTTTAATACAACTATCATTTTAAAACATCTCCTTAAAAATGTATGGTTTATAAAAATAAAAAAATCTTGCAGAGCGTGCTGCAAGATTTAATACTTATCGTTTTATAAAATAACGGTAATTAACTTGACTATGCACGCAAATAAGCTTTACGGTAATAAAAACCTGTAAAGCTAAAATAAAAGTATGCACTTGTCAAAGCAAGTAAGTTGCGCATAATAATTACCTCAAAAACTCAATTTATTGAATTATAGCACAGTGAATTTTCATTGTCAAGAGAAAAAATAAAATTATTTTTCCAACTCTTCGATTATATCCTTTTCCTTTGGGAGGAACAAGAGCCAGTCAGAAAGGCTTCGTTTATTATAATCGGTGTTTCCGCAGGATAAAAGCTTTCCGTTTAAAGTAAGACCCACTGAAAAATCATCCCCAGCTGAAATTGCAACAACATCTGACCAGGATGAAACATTGCATTGTTTAAAGGAATTAAGTCCTGCCGAGAGAACTTCTCCGTCTGCTTTAAGAGCGAGAGAGTGGTAACTTCCTGCCGCAACGGTCAGGATATCTTCCCATTTTGAAACTTCTCCCTGCCCGAAATGGTTACTGCCTAATGAAGAAACAGTTCCGTCAGAGTGAAGAAGAATGGTATGGCTCTCTCCAACGGCCGCCGCCGTAATGTTCTTAAACCCTGAAACATCGCATTGACCGTAGCTGTTGTCTCCCACGGCTAAAACATTTCCCTTGGAAGTTATACCTATTATATGGTTATTCCCCGTTGCCAGAGAAACAATATTTTTCCAGTTTGAAACCTCAGCAAGAGGAGAATCTTTATCTCCTGCAAAAAGAACGGAGTTTTTATTGTTTATTGCAGCGGTATAGTCTTTACCTGCGCCGATTGAAATGATGTTTTTCCATTTCCCGGTGTTGCATTGTCCGGCGGAGTTATTGCCGATTGACTTAACCTTTCCTGATGAGAGAAGAATAACGGAATGGTTTTCCCCTGCTGCAACGGCAATGGCATCTTTAAATGAGGAAACATCTGTCTGCCCGAAGAGATTGCTTCCTGCCGCCACAACTTCTCCTGAGGAAATAAGCCCAATGGTGTGGTTTTTCCCCGTTGCAATGTAGTTCTGGAAATCGCTTTCGCTGTTTCGCGTGCGACCGTATAAAATCATACTGCGAAGAGAACTGTCACGGTAATCTCCAAGCTCCATAAAAATCGATATAGCTTCGTCCCCTTTTCCGCTGTCCATAAGAGTAACCGCCGTGTTATAACGGATTGACGGGATGATAACAAAATAAAGAATGATTAAAATTGAGACAGCACCGGCAAAAAAAGGAAAAAGGAAGGATGGCCTTTTAAGAAATTTAAACCGCGATTCTTTTTCTGCTCTTTTGGTAGTTACAGAAATATTTTTGGAGGTATAAACAGTTGCCCCGCAATATGGACAAGTGTTGTCAATTGCATCAAGAGTGTCAAAATCAGTAACCGCCCCGCAGGATAAGCATTTAATTTCTGCCATATAGATACCTCCTAAACTGTAAATTGCCTCTGATAATAGAAATATGAATAAATTATATCATAGCAAAAAATATAATGCAACAAAAATGTTAATTAGCAACTTAAACAAAGAAAGAAAAGAAAAAGATAGAATAATGTATATGAAAGATGATTGACAAGGAAAGGATAAAATGATAAAATTTGTAAGTAACATCATTTTTGGGAGGATGTCTATGCAGTATATAGATGAATATAAAAAGTGGCTTTCAAGCGAAGTTGTTGATTCAGAAACCAAGGCGGAGCTTGAAGGAATTAAGGATAATGACAAAGAGATAAAAGAGCGTTTTTATAAGGATCTGGAATTCGGAACCGCAGGTCTTCGCGGCGTTATGGGCGCAGGTATAAACAGAATGAATGTTTATATTGTCCGCAAGGCAACCCAGGGCCTTAGTGCCTTTATTTTAAGTCAGGGAAAAGAAGCGGCGGAAAAAGGCGTTGCCATTTCTTATGATTCAAGAAACAATTCTGAGCTTTTTGCAAAAGAAACAGCGTGTGTCCTTGTGGCAAACGGAATAAAGGTATATCTTTCCGATGCACTGCGACCTGTTCCTGAGCTTTCATTTGCTGTGCGTCATTTCGGCGCATTTGCAGGAGTTATGATAACTGCAAGCCATAACCCTGCCAAGTATAACGGCTATAAAGTTTATGGAAGCGACGGAGGCCAGGCCCCTCTTGAACTTTCCGATAAGGTTCTGGAAGTAATCGGCAAAACAGATATATTTAAAGATGTTAAAACAATTTCCTTTGAGGAAGCAGTAAACAGCGGAAAAATCGAGTTTTTCGGTGAGGAATTTGACGAAGTTTATCTTGAAAATGTGCTTAAACAGCAGATAAATAAGGACGCAGTCCAAAAGGTAGCGGACGACTTTAAAATTATTTATACACCTCTCCACGGAAGCGGTAATATCCCTGTTCGCAAAATGCTCTCAAAGGTAGGCTTTAAGAAAGTTCTTCTGGTGGAAGAACAGCTTATTCCTGACGGAAATTTCCCGACAGTTAAATCTCCAAACCCTGAGAATAAAGAAGCCTTTGATATAGCGATCGAAATGGCAAAGGCAAACGATGTTGACCTTATAATCGGAACTGACCCTGACTGTGACAGAGTAGGGATTGTGGTCCGTGACAACAATGGGGAATATATTGCCCTTACAGGCAATATGACAGGAGCTCTTCTGACCGAGTATATATTAAACGGAAGACAGAAAAATAATAACCTTCCAAAAGACGGCGCCATAATAAAAACAATTGTAACAACCTATATGGCAGATGTAATCTGCAAAGCCTATGGGGTCGAGGTTATGAATGTCTTAACCGGGTTTAAGTTTATAGGCGAGAAGATTAAGGAGTTTGAAGAAAAGAAAAACCATACTTATCTTTTCGGCTTTGAAGAAAGCTATGGCTACCTTGCAGGAACTCATGCAAGAGATAAAGACGCCGTTGTTGCAACTATGCTTATAACCGAAATGGCTGCCTGGTATAAAGAAAAGGGAATGAGCCTTTATGAAGGTCTTATTGCCCTTTATGAAAAGTATGGCGTTTTCAGAGAAAAGGCAGTTTCTATTGAAATGGAAGGCCTTGATGGTAACGAAAAAATTGCAGGAGTTATGAAAGCCATAAGAGAAAATGCGCCTATGCAAATAGGTGGCAAAAAGGTTTTATCTGCAAGTGATTTACTCCAAGGAATAGAGAAAAATCTTGAAACAAAGGCAGAAGAAAAAATAAATCTTCCAAAGGCGAATGTGCTTTTATTTAAAATGGAAGACGACTGCTGGTGTGCTGTCCGTCCATCTGGAACTGAGCCGAAAATCAAGTTTTATATTGGCAGCAAAGAGAAGACGGTTGAAGAGGCAGAAAAGACAGTTGAGAAAATGTGGAATGATTTAAAAATTTTCATAAAATAATTTTTAAAACCCCAAAGGCGATTCCTTCGGGGTTTTATTGTTTTTTAGTAAAAATTACCCAAATTCCCTATTGACAATGGTATCGAATTTTGTTATATTTTGTAGTGGTGGTAAAAACCAAAAATAAAAAATATTTTTAGGGGGATTTGAAAAATGAAAATGATTTATCAGGTAGATGATAAGCCCAAATTTGGCGCGCTTCTCATCTTCGCACTCCAACAGCTTCTTGCTATTATGACAGCAACACTTGTTGTTCCTGTTATTATCGGTAATGGTATGAGCTCAGCGGCAGCACTTTTTGGTGCAGGCGTAGGAACACTTGTTTATGTTCTCTTCACAAAGAAAAAGAGCCCTGTATTCTTAGGTTCATCCTTTGCATTCATCGGCTCAATGTTTGCGGCATTTGCCGGAGCGGTTTCAATGGAAATCGGTTATGCCGGTTTAATCTTCGGTGCAATTTTCGCAGGACTTGTTTATGTTCTTATTGCACTTATCGTTAAGATTGCAGGTGTTAACTGGATTGATAAGCTTATGCCACCTGCTGTTATCGGCTCAACAGTTGCAATTATCGGTCTTTCTCTTGCAGGAAACGCTATCGGCGATATCTTAAAGGGAAGCGTAGTAGGGGCTGACGGCGTAGCTGTTGCATCTCCGCTTATCACAGTTCTCTGTGGTATTATTACTCTCTTTGTAACAATTATCTGCTCAACATACGGTAAGAAATACGGAAGACTCATTCCGTTCATCTTCGGTATCTTAGCAGGTTATGCAGCTTGCGGTATATTCACAATCTTTGGTTATTCCTTTAATGTTGATGCACTTAAAGTGTTAAATGTTGAACCATTTAAGGCTTTGGTTGCGGATGGTGTAACTCTTAAAACCTTCTTATCAGTTCCTGAATTTACATTCCAGAACGCATTTGCAGGTCTTAAGGATATAACACCAAGTTATATTGGAACAGTTGCTGTTGCATATATTCCTGTTGCATTCGTTGTATTTGCTGAGCACTTGGCTGACCATAAGAACATCTCTTCAATTATTGAAAAAGACCTTCTCCGTGAACCTGGTCTCCACAGAACACTTCTCGGCGACGGTATCGGCTCAATGGTTGGTGCAATCTTTGGTGGATGTCCTAACACAACATACGGCGAATCTGTTGGCTGTGTAGCTATCGCAAAGAATGCATCTGTATACACAATTATAACAGCTGCAATTATGGCAATCATTATCGCTTTCGTTTCCCCATTCATTGCATTCGTTAACTCTATTCCATCTTGCGTAATGGGTGGCGTATGTATGGCTCTTTACGGCTTTATCGCTGTATCCGGTCTTAAAATGATTCAGGCGGTTGACCTTAACCAGAATAAGAACTTGTTCGTTGTATCAACAATTTTAATTTCAGGTATCGGCGGACTTACACTTACATTTGGTAAGGTTACATTAACATCAGTTGCTTGCGCATTGATTTTAGGTATTTTGGTTAATCTTATAGTATCAAAAGCAAAAGAACAGTAGGAGATGAAATAAAATGGCAAAAGTTACGATATTTGACCATCCGCTTATTCAGCACAAAACAACAATTATGAGACAGAAGGAAACATCCAATAAGGAATTCCGTGAATCTGTTGAAGAAATAACAATGCTTATGTGCTATGAGGCGCTCAGAGATTTACCTTTAATGGATGTTGAAATCGAAACACCCATTAAGAAAACAACAAAGAAAATGCTTGCAGGAAGAAAATTGGCAGTTGTTCCGATTTTAAGAGCAGGCCTTGGTATGGTAAGCGGATTTTTAAATCTCGTTCCATTTGCAAAGGTTGGTCATATCGGAATGTATCGTGATGAGGAAACCTTAGAACCTCACGAATACTACTGTAAACTTCCTACTGACATAGAAGAAAGACTTATTGTAGTGGTTGACCCGATGCTTGCAACGGGCGGCTCTGCAATCGACGCAATAACGCAGATTAAATCATACGGCGGAAAGCACATTAAGTTCTTATGCTTAATCGCAGCTCCGGAAGGAATTGAAGCTTTATCCAAAGCTCATCCTGATGTTGAGATCTTCTGTGCAAATGTTGACGACTGTCTGAACGAAAATGGCTACATCGTTCCTGGTTTGGGCGATGCAGGCGACAGAATTTTCGGAACAAAATAAAAATATTAACCCGACTGGTTTTCCAGTCGGGTT
>JAFQRU010000145.1 GCA_017409915.1 Clostridia bacterium | reverse complement strand
CGAGGAAGAGGAGTTCCCAAGCTTTATGGAGGCGGAGCTCGAGGCGACCAGTATGTCAAGATTATTGTTGAAACTCCAAAGGGGTTAAATAGCGAGCAAAAAGACCTTTTAAGACAGTTCGGTGAAAGCGTTGGGGCAGGCAAATACGCAAAAAGAAAGACATTTTTTGATTCAATGAAAGATAAATTCAAATAAACAAAATCCGTCATACTTTGTATGGCGGAATTTTGGGTTAAGGAGACAGAAAAATGGAATGGATTGAAGTTAAAATCATAACCAATTCAAGTGGAATTGAGCCTCTTACGGGGGTACTATACAATATTGGAATAAGCGGAATAGTTATAAGTGATAAAGAAGATTTTGCTCAGTTCCTTGAAAACAACAGAAAATATTGGGATTATGTTGATGAGGAGTTACAGCGTCTTACGACGGCAGACTCTTCAATCACCTTTTATTTGCCTGATGATGCAAATGGTGCAGAAACGCTCTCTCTTGCAAGAAATGTTATAGAAAATCTTAAAAAATCAACTGACGAATATGGCAGCCTTGAAATTTTTGTTAACAATGTAAAGGATGAAGATTGGTCTGAAAACTGGAAGAAATTTTTCCATCCGTTGCCTCTTGGCGAGAAAGTATTAATAGTTCCCGAATGGGAGCAGGAAGGGGTTAAAAACCCTGAAAATCGCGTTATTTTCACTATAAATCCAGGGTTAAGCTTTGGAACCGGCTCTCACGAAAGTACACAGATGTGTATTGAGGAAATTGAAAAGGCTATAAAACCAAACGATACCCTTTTGGACCTTGGTTGCGGCTCAGGAATTTTATCTGTAATAAGCCTTCTGCTTGGTGCGAAAAGTGCAACAGCTGTTGATATTGACGATAAGGCAGTAGAGGTTGCTTTTTCTAATCTTGCTCTTAATAAGTTAGATGAGGATAAAATGGTTGGTTATGCAGGAGATATAACCAGTGATTCAGAATTAAGAGATAAAATCGGCAATGGATATGATATTGTTGTTGCAAATATTGTTTCTGATGTTATAATTGCAATTGCGCCTTTTATAAAAGATTTTATGAAGGAAAACGGCACCTTTATCTGCTCCGGAATTATAAATGAACGGCAGAGCGAGGTAAAGGAAGCTCTTGAAAAAGAAGGGTTAATTTGTCAAAATATAAGAGTAAGAAACGAATGGAGTGCAATTATTTGTAAATAAAATTGTAATTATATTGTATAAATTCAATAAATTTTTCAATTTACTCTTGCAATAATTGAAAGAAAATGATATACTAGGCATATATGTATTTTAAGAGGTGGCATTATGCGGCGGTTTTTTACCGACCCTGAAAACATCATTGACGGAAAAGTAAGGATTATTGAAGATGCGTCCCATATTTCCAAAGTTTTAAGAATGGAAATCGGGGAGGAAATCATTGTTTTTGACGGAAGCGGAAAAGACTATGTTGCAAGACTTGACGAGATAAGTCCTAAGGAGTGTATTGCGTCAATTGTTTCTTCAAAAATCTCGGATACTGAGCCTGACATAAAGGTCTATATTTTCCAGGGAATCCCAAAGTCCGGGAAGATGGAAACTATAATCCAAAAATGTGTTGAGTTGGGTGTATATAAAATAATCCCCGTAGAGATGCAACGATGCGTGGTTAAGCTCGATAATAAAGGAAAAGCGGACAAAACAAAGAGATGGAATAAAGTCTCTGTTGAAGCTTCTAAACAATGTGGAAGAAGCGTTATTCCTGAGATTATAGAGCCTGTTGACTACCAAACATCCCTTTTGATGCTTAAAGAGCTTGATTTAGCCATTATGCCTTATGAGGTTTTAGGTCATGAAGGAAGGCGTGGGTTGAAAGAATTGCTCGGAGAATTTAAAGGAAAATCCATTGGCGTTATAATCGGGCCGGAGGGTGGCTTTTCTGACAGTGAAGCAGAGGAAGCCAAAAGAAATAATATTTATCAAATTGGACTTGGAAAAAGAATTTTGCGAACCGAGACAGTTGCGAGTTCTTTAATACCTATCATAATGTACGAAAAAGACGAAATTTAGGAGGAATGGAAAGTGGCAGTAACAAAGACAAACAGCATGGAAAAAAGAGCAAAAAGAACTGAAAAAATGGCTGCATCCGAAAGACTTACTAATGGCTTTATGCTTACCTTGACATATGGTCTTGGAGGGATTATTATCCTTGAAATAATAAGACGCCATTACCTGATGTTTGCATATGATTTTGCAAGCACTTTCAGCATCGT
Organism: Clostridia bacterium; assembly: GCA_017409915.1. Lineage (GTDB taxonomy): Bacteria > Bacillota > Clostridia > Monoglobales > Monoglobaceae > SIG454. Next base: position 4,637 of record JAFQRU010000145.1, on the reverse strand, counting down.
CATGGGAATTATTTTTGCGATTGCTGCTGCTGGGGTTGCAGTTTTAGGTAGCATGAAGAAGATTGCTGTGGCCAGAAGCAGAAACTATACAATATTCTTTGTTGTGGCTTCTTTGGCAACATTGTTCTTATCCTTTGATTTAAGATTGTTAATTTCCAGACCGCTTCTTGCTCAGAAGGCAAATTGGGGCGTATTGGATTTCCTTGCAAATTTAAATCTTGCAGTTGATGCAAAGGTATTGGAATATGGCGTTGTTCTTTTCCTTGTAGTAGCTTTTATAGTTTATGCAGTAAGGCTTGCGCTTCTTGAAAAGAAAAAATAAAATAAGAGGTCGCCAAGTTGGCGGCCTTTTTTAGAATAAAAGGTGTTCATCATGAAAAAATTTGCTCAAAAATTTATAGTTTTGCTCTTAATTGTTGCAATTTTATCCTCAACGGTGCTTGGACTTGAAAGTGCAGTTAATTTATATTGGGACAAGCCTGTTGTTGAGATAGATAATGAGGAAATTTATCTTCATAACGCTATGATAAGACATAACAAAGCTACATATTTACCTGTTGATGAAATGTTGTTGCTTTTTGGCTACACATTAGGCTGGGATAGTGAACTTTCAGCCGTTGTTGCCATTAAAGACGATATTGTTTCCTATGTTATAGCGAATTCTACTGACGCTTGGAAAGGGGAGGAAAAGTATGTTTCTTCTAGTCCAACAGTGATTCTGAATGACATATTTTATATGCCAATTGATATGCTTGAATTCTTGCTTGGCAGTGAGGTTAATGCCTCGTTTTATAAGGCGGATGAAAAGGTAGGGAAAAGAGATTTATTAACCGATATTTTCCCAACAGATGAACATCGATTAAGCGGAGATGCTTTTTATCATAAAACTTCTGCGGTTATAGATAATCACGGAATGATGCTCGAATACATAACTGATCATGAAACGGACAGATATATTTCTGCTCTTAATTTAGTGGCTGAAACTGCCCCTGAAAATACAAATATTTATAGTATTATTGTTCCAACTGCGGCGGAGTTTTTTGCTCCAAACGAGGTTGCTCCAAATCAGACAGAAACTATAAAAAAGGTATATAACAGTATATCCGAAAGAATTATGCCGATAAATACCATTACGCCGTTGATTTCACACCTTGAAGAAGGTTTATATTTTAAAACTGACCATCATTGGACACAGCGCGGCGCGTATTATATTTATAAGGAGTTTATGCAGGTAAAAGGGGAGGAAGTTCCACTTCTTGAAGACTTTATAACAACTAAAAGTAATTTTACCGGCTCAATTGCTGAGTTTGCAAAAGGGACAATCGGCGAAGAAATAATGCGTAACAATCCTGATGTTTTGGAAAAATTCTATCCAAACAAATTTACTGCCGGAGCTTGTTACCTGGATATGTATATGAGAAATTATGCGTGTCCGATTGAGCCTGTTTATTATAATGCTAATTCGTATCTTGCGTTTATTGGCGGAGATATGCCAATGGTTGTGTTTACATCAGGAATTGATAACGGTAAAAAACTGTTAATTCTCAAAGAATCATACGGGAATGCTTTTGCTCCCTGGGCTCTTAATAATTATTCAGAAGTTTATATTGTTGATGTCCGTCAGTTCAACAGAGGAGGGGAAACCTTTAATCTCAACGATTTCTATAACTTTGTTCAGTATGACGATTTGGTTATTATAAACTCTGCATCATCTCTCGGTATAAGCGAAGATATTGCGAAAATGGCTTTATAGAATAAAACCACCCAAATGGGTGGTTTTTGTTATTTCCCGATAGAAGCATTTATTTGTTAAAAAATTCACAAATGGAGGGTTTTGAGTTTTGAAAGAGATAAAAGATTTTTGCTGATGGCAGCCCGGTGTTATGATAGACCTGGAAAACTTACACAGAAGAGGGAAAAGGCGAAAAGTAAGCGTTGAATCTTATGGATGTTATTAGATTATGCCTAGACGCTAAATTTACTGTATATTAAATAGTTTTATACGAATACATATAAAATTAAAAGAAAAATGCATTATTAAATAAAAAAATAAGCATAAAAAGATAGCTTGTTTGAAAAATGCAAAAATTTTTATCAATCTATAATTTTTCTGACATATGTAGGTATGTGAAGAAAAAAATAAAAAGAAAATGATTTTTAGATATTGGAATGATTTTAGGAATACTGTCCAAATACCTAATAATCATATATAGATTTTATATTTAATCAGAAAACAAAAAATAGAGGATAGAAAAACCAAAGAAAAAAATTAAAAACCTCTTGAAATATAGAAAAGAGTATGATATAATAAAAATAGATAATTGCACAAAATAAAAATTTTGTGCAATTAGAAAGAGGCTTTGTTCAAAAAGGGGTGTTTTTATGGGAAATTTTGATTTAGCGCCGGAAGTTCTTAATTCTTTCCTTATTTATATTGAGAGTATTCAGGGTAAATCAAAAAATACTGCTGAGGAATATTTCTACGACCTAAGAACTTTCTTTCGTTATTTAAAGATTCGTTTTAAATTAGTTTCCTCTGATACCGAGTTTGATAAAATAGATATTTTAGATGTAGATTTAGAATTAATTAAAAAGGTTGATTTAAATCTTGTATATGAATATATGAACTTTTTAAATCGCGAACGAAATAACTCGACTTCTTCCCGTGCACGAAAAATTGCTTCTTTAAGGTCATATTTTAAGTATATAACTGTAAAAAAGAACTGGCTTGAAGAAAACCCTATTGCAGAGCTTGAATCAATTAAAATCAAGAAAAGTAACCCGAAAAACCTCACTGTTGACGACAGTTTAGCCCTTTTATCAGTAATAGACGGAAAAAATTCTGTAAGGGATTTTTGTATTATAACATTATTTTTAAACTGTGGACTAAGACTTTCTGAGCTTGTCAGCATTAATATAATCGATGTCCGCAATGATACCCTTGTTATAACCGGTAAAGGTAACAAAGAACGCACGGTTTATTTAAACGATGCATGTATGAATGCGATTGCTAATTATATGGAAATCAGAAAAAATATTAAGACAGAAGCTTTCGATGCAGATGCCCTCTTCCTCTCTTCCAGAAACAAGCGCATAAGTCGCAGAATGGTGCAGCAAATCGTTGAAAATAATATAACAAAATTAGGTCTTGATCCTCGTAAATATACTACTCATAAGCTTAGGCATACCGCGGCAACCCTTATGTATCAATCAGGGGTTGATATACGAGCTTTACAGGAAATTTTAGGCCACGAACACCTATCAACAACTGAAATTTACACCCATGTTGACAATGAGCAAATTCGTGAAGCGGCGGAAAAATCTCCTCTTTCCTGGGTAAAACAGGAACAAAAATAACATAATAATATTATGGTAAACTAACTGTTTATTTCCTGTTAAAATGGAAATACTTTCGTTGACACTTTTGATGTTTTATGGTATACTAAGCAAATAACTTTGAAAGGAGAGTCCTTATGGCAACAAAGAACGGCAATAGCCTTATTGCACAGAATAAAAAGGCTTATCATGATTATTTTGTTGATGAAGAATACGAAGCCGGGATTGAACTTGCCGGGACTGAGGTTAAATCTGTTCGTGAGGGCAAAGTTAACCTTAAAGATAGCTATGTTTCGGTTAAAACCGGAGAAGCTTTTTTGATCGGAATGCATATTTCTCCTTACGAAAAAGGCAATATTTTCAATAAGGATCCTTTAAGGCCAAGAAAACTTCTTCTTCATAAGAGAGAAATTGCGAAATTAATCGGATTATCTCAGCAGGACGGCTATACTTTAATCCCTTTAAAGCTTTATTTTAAGGGTTCTTATGTTAAAGTGCTCCTTGGTGTGTGTCGAGGTAAGAAAAACTACGATAAACGCGCTGCTATTGCTGAAAAAGATTCAAAACGCCGTATGGACAGGGCACTTAAAGAAATGCAAAGATAAATATGGGGGTGCAATGGTTTCGACGGGGATTTTGAAGTTTTGAGAGCGAGCCGTGGTGGGCGCCACGATAAAAGCCTAAAATTAAAATTAAACGCTAACAAAAATTTAGCTTACGCTGCCTAATTATGGCGGCAGTTCCTCCTCTTTCTACCGCAAAAAGAGACAGGAGCTTCATCTAAACGCGGTGAACTGAAATTGCAAAGCTTTGAGCATTTTTAGATTTTATGAAGCTACCTCTTTATAAGGCTTGTCTGCGAGGCTTTTAAAGAGGGAAAATTAACCACAGACTACGCTCGTAGCGCTCAGGGTGGATAATTCTTCGGACACGGGTTCAATTCCCGTCACTTCCACCACGTCGAAGCAAAGTTCGCTTTGCTTCGACTTTTTTATTCAAAAAAGTCACGCTCGGCTCTCCTGTTCGGTTGTAAACGTCCTCACGACAGTTCGCTGTCGCTACCAACTTTTTGCGAGTTTTAATTTTGACACATTATGAACACCTGCACCAAAAATAAAAATGGCCACCTTTTTAGGTGGTCATTTTATATACATTTTATTTTGAATACTTGTTAACGATTTCCTTCATTTTATCCATCTTGTTTTCCATATCTGCTACAAGCTTAAGCTGTGTTCTGGCTCTGTCAAGATTATGGCTTGGTCTGTGAATTTTGAAATATGTATCACCATTGAGATAATCGG
>JAFQRU010000144.1 GCA_017409915.1 Clostridia bacterium | reverse complement strand
TCCAGGTTCAGCGCTAACTTCTAAGAACTGGTCCTTATATCTTGTAACAACACGGCTTGATAAGAACTTTCCGTCTTCGGCAAGCTCTTCGTTAGCCTGTGCGATATAGAATCCGTCTTCTGTGTCAGCTGTCATATATTCAACTTCATCTGTAACGATACCCTTTTCTTTGTCAACCTTACGATAAGGAGCTTCGATAAAGCCGTATTCGTTAACCTTTGCAAATCCGCTGAGGGAGTTGATAAGACCGATGTTCGGACCTTCAGGTGTTTCAATAGGACACATACGGCCGTAGTGGGAATGATGAACATCTCGCACTTCAAAGCCTGCTCTGTCTCTTGAAAGACCGCCAGGACCGAGGGCAGATAATCTTCTCTTATGAGTTAATTCGCCGAGAGGGTTAATCTGGTCCATAAACTGTGAAAGCTGTGAAGAACCAAAGAATTCCTTAACAGCAGATGTTACAGGTCTTATATTGATTAAAGTCTGAGGAGTAATTGTGTCTAAATCCTGAGTTGTCATTCTCTCTCTTACGACTCTTTCCATTCTTGCAAGACCAATTCTGAACTGGTTCTGTAAAAGTTCCCCAACACTGCGGAGCCTTCTGTTTCCAAGATGGTCGATATCGTCAATATGACCTACGCCGTGAGCGATATTACACATATAAGAAATTGATGCGATAATATCGTCGATTATAATATTGCTTGGAACAAGCTCATAACGGCGTTCTTCGATTTCCTTCTTGAACTCGTCAGAGTTAACATCAGGATACTGCTCTAAAATCTCGTTTAAAACAGAAAGTCTAACCTTTTCCTTGATGCCGTAATCTCTTGGGTTATAGTCAACGATGTCTTTAAGGTCAACCATATTATTAGAGATAACTCTTGTTACTTTGCCTTCGTCAGAAACCTTGATATTAACTGCATTGATCCATTCTTTTTCAATGGCTCTTGCAATCTCTCTTGTTATCATTTCGCCTTCGGAAACAATAACTTCGCCTGTCTTAGTAGAAGCGATAGTATCAGCACTTACCTGACCTACGATTCTGTCATATAAAGCAAGCTTTTTGTTGAACTTATATCTTCCAACATGAGCAAGATCATATCTTCTTGGGTCAAAGAAGAGGTTTGTTAAAAGAGTTTTAGCGCTTTCAACCGTTGGCGGTTCGCCCGGACGAAGCTTTCTGTAAATCTCTAAAAGACCTTCTTCTTCTGATGTTGTTGTATCTTTTCCGCTGAGTGTAGCAAGAATTTTCTCGTCTTCGCCGAAGAGGTTCAAGATTTCCTGATTTGTTCCATAGCCCAAAGCACGAACTAAAACTGTTACAGGAATCTTTCTTGTTCTGTCAATTCTTACATAGAATAAATCGTTGCTGTCTGTCTCATATTCAAGCCATGCACCACGGTTTGGAATTACCTGAGAGAAGAAAAGATTTTTACCAAGCTTATCAAACTCCTGAGTATAGTAAACGCTGGGGGCGCGGACAAGCTGACTTACGATAACACGCTCAGCTCCGTTTATGATAAATGTACCGGAGGGAGTCATAATCGGGAAATCGCCCATAAAGATTTCCTGCTCCTTAACTTCGCCTGTCTCCTTATTGATAAGGCGCACCTTAACACGGAGTGGGGCAGCATAAGTTGCATCTCTTTCCTTGCACTCCTCAATGTCATATTTTGGCGTCATATCAATTCTGTAGTCAACAAATTCAAGCATTAAGTTGCCTGCATAGTCGGCTATAGGAGATACATCGTGAAAGACCTCTTTAAGACCTTCCTCTAAAAACCAATTGTAGGAATTCTTCTGAATCTCGATAAGATTCGGCATATCAATAACCTCTCTAATCTTACCGTAACTCATTCGGTTATTCCTTCCGAGCTTGACCGGATGTATCATAAACAATCACCTCTGAAATTTATTTACGCAGAAAAGTGCTTTTTTTACTGCGCATTGTGTATAAAATGCATCAAAATAATGCACTAATAATTTACAAGTTAAACATTTTTGTTTCTTTGCAGAGAAATTTTCAGCCATTTAGTCAGTCAAACTATACAAATTGCACAAAGGCTCTCCCAAATTTTGACTTTTTTCTTCCCAATTTTTGTCATTTTTTGGGAAAAAAGCCTAAAAACGCATTATAATAGGAATACAGTATATCATAGGAAATGTCAAATGTCAAGTATTTTTTTATTGTGTTTTTGCATAAAATCATTATCCTCCTCTTTCCCATCTTTTCCACCACCAAAAATATGAAAAATCGGAGCCCTTTCGGCGGTGTTCCTTAGAGATTAACCGCCCAAAAATCACAATTTTGGCAGATAACCGCGTCAAAAATTCTCACAATCCTTCAAAGGATTCTTCGAATTTTTTCCTT
>JAFQRU010000143.1 GCA_017409915.1 Clostridia bacterium | reverse complement strand
TCCCGAAACGATTGCAATCGGGAAACGGGCATAGGTGTTTGCCACATAGAGCTTATCTTTATTTATAAGTTCACTCATTTTACTTATCTCCTGTAACCATTGTGCCGGCACCCTCGTTTGTGAGTATCTCCATAAGGATTGAATGGGGAATTCTGCCGTCCATAATAAACACGCGTTTAACGCCTTTGCCAATTGCCTCTGTGCAGCAGTTCACTTTAGGAATCATACCGCCGCAGATTATGCCCTCTTCAAAAAGCTTTTCCGTATCGGAAACTGTTACCTCAGGAATAAGGGTTGACGGGTCGTCTTTATCACGGAGAAGTCCTGCAACATCTGTCATCATAATAAGACTCTCCGCATTAAGCGCACCTGCAATATATGCAGCCGCTGTGTCGCCGTTTATGTTATATGTATTACCCTTTTTATCGCAACCAACCGTTGAGATAACAGGGATATATCCTCTTTCGAGTAGGTCCTCGACAGGCTTAATATTGATTTTGGTAATATCCCCGACGAAGCCCAAGCGCTCGTCCTTAACCTTTGCTTCAATAAGACGGCCGTCCATACCGGAAATTCCCATAGCCTTTCCGCCTTTTGCTTCAAGAAGATTAACAAGGGTTTTGTTAACCTTTCCCGCAAGAACCATTTGGACAATATCAACCGTTTCTTTATCTGTTACACGAAGTCCGTCAACAAACTCTGCCTTTTTGCCCAGCTTTTCCATAAGCTCATTGATTTCAGGGCCGCCACCGTGTACCAGAACAATCTTAACACCAATAAGCCATAAAAGAACAATGTCTTCCATAACCTGTTCTTTAATCTGCTCGTTAATCATAGCGTTTCCGCCATACTTAACAACCACAACTTTATTGGTATATTTCTGTATATAAGGAAGGGCCTGAGCCAGAACTTCCGCCCTTTGTGCATTTGAAAATTCGTTGTTCACTTAAAACACCTCTTTAAGTCCGGTAATCCCCGTTAATTTTTACATAATCATAAGTCAAATCACAGCCCCAGGCTGTTGCGCTATATTCTCCCTCGCCGAGAGAAACAAGAATTTCGATTTCTTTTTCCAATAAGATTTCCTTTGCGATTTCTTCGGAAAATTCTACTCCTGCGCCATTTTTGCAAACATCAATTGTGCCTTTTGGAGAGCGGAAAGAAACATCAATTTTTGAAACATCAACATCTGCACCGCTGTAACCGATTGCGCATAAAACTCTGCCCCAGTTAGCGTCTGCACCAAACATCGCCGCTTTTAAGAGGCTTGAACAAATAATGCTCTTTGCAACAGTTTTCGCAATTTCCTCAGTTTTGCCACCACAAACCTTACACTCAAGAAGCTTTGTTGCACCCTCGCCGTCCCCTGCAATCATTTTGCAGAGATGAACTGTTATGGTATTAAGAGCTTTCATAAACTCTTTAAAGTCGTCTCCGTCTTCGGTAATTTCAGCATTTCCTGCCATACCGTTGGCAAGAACTGTTACCATATCGTTGGTTGAAGTATCTCCGTCAACGCTTACCATATTGAAAGTGTTTTTGATATCCTCTGAAAGCGCCTTCCCAAGCATCTTAGATGAAATGTTTGCATCTGTTGTTATGAAAACAAGCATTGTCGCCATATTAGGATGAATCATTCCGCTTCCCTTGGCAATTCCGCCCATTCGGCAAACCTTTCCGCCAAGACTGAATTCAACCGCAATTTCTTTCGGGATTGTATCTGTTGTCATTATAGCTTCAGCAGCATCGGCTCCGCCATTTTCGGAAAGTCCTCCGCAAAGCTTCGGCATTCCCTTTTGGATTGGCGCTGTATCAAGAGGCTGACCGATTACCCCTGTTGATGCAACAACAATATCGCTTGGGTCAATTCCAAGAGCATCGGCAGTCATTTTGCTCATTTTCTCCGCAATCTCTATGCCGTCTGCGTTACAGGTGTTGGCGTTTC
>JAFQRU010000142.1 GCA_017409915.1 Clostridia bacterium | reverse complement strand
TGGCCAACCATACCGGTTGCACCGATGATACCAACATTATATTTTTTCATAACTTAAATGTCCTCCTTAATTTAAGTCTGCCTTAAAAAATGCAAAAATTTATCAATATTATTATATGTTAACAGAATAAAAATGTCAAACACTTTTTTGTGTTTTAAAAGGGTTTTGAGTATTTGTAACATAAATTTAATATTTTATATAAAGGAATTTGAGCATATTTTGTCGAAAAGGAGAATATATACAAAAAATTATGGGGGAGAATATGAAAAAAATTCTTAGCATTTTCCTTATCTTAATACTTATGATTTCGACTTGCTCTGTGGCCGTTTCCGCTTGGGAAATGGTTGATTTCATGCGCATTGGAATATATTACGGAACTAACGCAAGAGCTGAATATACCCTTACCTCTGAGACTGGCTTTGACCTTGGCTATTATGACGGCAGAGAGTTTATCTCTGAGGTAGAAACTTATGATACACAGATGAGAATTGTTAAAGGCGCAGGTAGCTATTTAAGCGTTTTAAATCTTGGAACAGGGGAAACTTTATATTCCTTTGATACAGTTAATTATGGCTTGGGTGTTGTCCCTAAGGAAAAAGACAGCGGAGAGCAAATGATGAAAATCACCGCCAAAGCCACAACAACATATAGAGGCGGTTTTGATTTCAAATCAGTTTCAAATGGAATAACTGCGGTTAATGTTGTGGAGCTTGATGATTATTTATATGGGGTTATTTCCCGGGAAATGTCTCCAAGCTGGCCAAAAGAAGCTTTAAAAGCTCAGGCGGTTTGTGCAAGAAACTTTGCTTTAAGTAAATTAGGCCGCCATAAAGACAGTGGTTTTGACCTTTGCAACACGGTCTGCTGTCAGGCATATTCAGGAGTGGATTATGAAGCGGCAGGCTCTTATGCCCCTGTTGACGAAACCTCAAAAGAGGTCCTTTTATATGAGGATGAGCTTGTTCAGGCGGTATATTCATCTTCTATGGGCGAGTGCACAGAAGATGTTAAAAATGTCTGGGGAAGCAAGGTGCCTTATCTTGTAAGCGTAAGCAACGAATATGAGGATACCGCGAATGTAAATAACGGAATATGGGAAAATACTCTCTCAAAGGCGAGAGCCACAGAAATAATGAATAGTAAAGGCTATAATATCGGCACTGTTACTGATATAACTGCTCTTGAATATTCAGAGGCAGGTCGCGTTCTTCGCCTTGAAGTTAAAGGAACAAAGGGTAGCGAAATTTTCACAAAAGAAAGATGCAGAACGATTTTTGCGGAAGCAACACTGAGCCAGATGTATACAATTTCAGGGGGCGGAAAAGTGTCGTATCCTGTCGTTTATACATTGGGGGCAAAGGGCAAGCAAAGTGTGTCTCTCGATAAAGTTTATGTGTTAGGCGCAGAGGGAGAAACTTCTTTCTATGCCGTAAGCGATAAGACCACCCAAAAGCTTGAAGGGGCTACAATGGGGGATGACTTTATCTTCTCTGGTCAGGGCTGGGGTCACGGCGTTGGTATGAGCCAGTATGGCGCCAAAGGAATGGCGGAAGCCGGGTTTACATACGACGAAATTCTTACCCATTATTATGACGGAACTCATTTGGAAAGATTCTACACCGAAGAGGAAGAAACCACAGATGAAATTGAAGAAGTGACAGACGGTTTGGGAGACGAATAAGAATATGAACACAAAAGATTTCTATTATGATTTACCTCAGGAGCTTATTGCCCAAAAGCCGCTTGAAAACCGAACAGATTCAAAGCTTTTGGTTTTAGGCAAAGAGACAGGGGAAATCTGCCATAAACATTTTTATAATATAATTGACTATCTTAAAGAAGGGGACTGCCTTGTAATGAATAATACAAGGGTTATCCCTGCAAGACTTTATGGCTCAAAAGAGGGAACAGGCGGAAAAATCGAATTTCTCCTCCTTAAAAGAATTGATATAAATACCTGGGAAGTTATCTTAAAACCAGGCAGAAAAGCAAAAGTGGGAAGCCGTTTTGATTTTGGCGGAGGACTTTTAAAAGCCGAGGTTTTGGAGGTAATCGAAGACGGAAACAGAATTGTCCGCTTTGAATATGAAGGCGTATGGGAAGAACTTTTAGATAAGCTCGGGGAAATGCCCCTGCCTCCATATATTCATGAAAAATTAGAGGACAGAGAAAGATATCAGACCGTTTATTCAAAGATAGAAGGAAGCGCTGCCGCACCAACGGCAGGACTTCATTTTACCGAAGAATTAATGGAAAGAATCAAGGCGAAAGGCATTAAGATTGCTTTCGTAACTCTCCATGTGGGTCTTGGAACATTCAGACCTGTTTCGGTTGATAATGTGGAAGAGCACAAAATGCATTCGGAGTATTATGAGATAAGCGAAGAGACGGCGAAAATTGTCAATGAAACACGAAAAAACGGCGGAAGAATTATTGCAGTAGGAACGACTTCTGTTAGAACAATGGAAAGTGTTGCCGATGAAAAGGGAAACCTTAAAAAAGCGTCGGGCAATACGGAAATTTTCATTTATCCGGGTTATAAATTCAAAATTGTTGATGCCCTTATAACAAATTTCCATCTCCCCGAATCAACACTTTTAATGCTTATTTCCGCATTTTCGGATAAGGATAAAATTTTCAGGGCATATGAGGAAGCTATAAACGAAAAATACAGATTTTTCAGTTTCGGCGATGCAATGTTTATTCAGTAGATTTATATAAAGCGAGGACAAAAGATGTTTACTGTAAAGAAAAAAGAGGGACGAGCAAGGCGTGGCGAATTCAAAACTGTCCACGGCACAATC
>JAFQRU010000141.1 GCA_017409915.1 Clostridia bacterium | reverse complement strand
TATACTGTCCTGTATAGGATTTTTTGTTTTTCGCAACTTGTTCAGGCGTTCCCGTTGTAACAACTTCTCCGCCCTGGTCGCCTCCCTCAGGACCCATATCAATAATATAGTCCGCAGTTTTGATTACATCCAGGTTATGCTCGATAACAACGACTGTATTTCCTGCGTCAACAAGCTTTGTAAGGACCTCGATAAGCTTTTCAACATCCGCCATATGAAGTCCCGTTGTTGGCTCGTCAAGGATATATATGGTCTTGCCTGTGCTTCTCTTACTAAGCTCGGTTGCAAGTTTAACTCTTTGCGCCTCGCCACCTGAGATAGTTGTTGACGGCTGACCTATTTTGATATAGCCAAGGCCAACATCATAAAGGGTTTGGAGCTTTCTCGCAATTTTCGGGATGTTCTCAAAGAATTTAAGTCCCTCTTCAACTGTCATTTCCAAAACTTCGTATATATTCTTGCCCTTATACCTAACCTCCAAGGTTTCACGGTTATATCTCTTTCCTCCGCAGACCTCACATGGCACATAAACATCAGGGAGAAAATGCATCTCAATTTTGATTATGCCGTCTCCCGTGCAGGCCTCGCATCGTCCGCCCTTAACATTAAAGCTGAAACGCCCTGCTCCGTAGCCACGGCTTTTCGCATCAGCAGTTGAGGCAAAAAGCTCTCTTATATCCATAAAAAGTCCCGTATAAGTAGCTGGATTTGACCTTGGAGTTCTTCCGATTGGAGACTGGTCAATATCAATAACCTTATCAAGAGCCTCATACCCTTTGATTTCCTTGAATTTTCCGGGATGCTGTTTGGCGTGGTTAAGCTCATTTGCAAGGGTTTTATAGAGAATTTCATTAACAAAAGAACTCTTTCCGCTTCCCGAAACACCTGTTACGCAGGTGAAAGTTCCAAGAGGGATTTTCACATTGACATTTTTAAGGTTATTCTCCCTCATTCCCTTAATTTCAAGGAAGTTGCCGTTGCCCTTTCGTCTTTCCTTAGGAACTTTAATGCTTCGTTTTCCGCTTAAATACTGACCTGTAACAGACTCCTCGCACTTCATAATTTCCTCTGCTGTTCCCTCTGCCACAACCTCACCGCCGTGAACGCCTGCGCCCGGACCAATGTCAATTATATGGTCAGCGGCAAGCATTGTATCCTCATCGTGTTCAACAACAATGAGGGTATTCCCTAAATCACGGAGTCTTTTAAGCATATCAATAAGCTTTTGGTTATCCCTCTGGTGGAGGCCTATGCTTGGCTCGTCCAGAATATATAAAACTCCCATAAGACTTGAACCAATCTGGGTTGCAAGTCTAATTCTCTGCGCCTCGCCACCTGAAAGTGTTCCTGCCGAGCGGGAAAGGGACAGATATTCAAGGCCCACTGACACCAAAAAGTTAAGTCTTTCTCTTATTTCTTTTAAAACCGCTTTGGAGATAATTTTTTCCTTGTCGCTAAGCTCTAAATTTTCAAAAAATTCAAAGGCTTTCTTAACGGACAAATCCGTAACCTGATTTATGTTATGGTCTTTAATAGTTACCGCAAGAGTTTCCTTTTTAAGCCTTGCCCCTTTACATTCTGGGCAGGGGTGGGTTATCATCATCGCCTCAATCTCTTTTTTCATCCATTCGGAAGAAGTTTCGCTGTGGCGTCTTTCAAGATTGTTTACAAGTCCCTCAAAGGAGGCATACTGAATACCCTTTGTATATCTCCTGTCAACATTGAGTTTAAGCTTTTCGCCCCTCGTTCCGTATAAAATAACATCAAGAGCCTCTTTTGGGAGGTCACATACGGGGGTATCTAAACTGAAATTGTATTTTTGGGCAAGAGCGTCATAATACATTCTTGCAATAGTTGAATCGTCAGCATTTCCCCAGCCTGAGGCTAAAATTGCCCCCTCTGCTATTGATTTTGTCTTGTCGGGGATAATCTTATCAGGGTCAACCATAGTAAGTGAGCCAATTCCCATACATCTTGGGCAAGCGCCGTATGGAGTATTAAACGAGAACATTCTCGGTGTTAGTTCTTCGATGCTTATTCCGCAGTCATCGCAGGCATAGTTTGTGCTGAAAGTCATTCGCTCTCCGCCAATAATATCCGCCTCCACAATACCCTCTGCCATAGAAAGAGCGGTTTCAAGAGAATCTGCAAGTCTTCTCTCCATTCCCTCTTTAACAGAAAGTCTGTCAACAACTATTTCAATGGTATGCTTTTTCTGCTTATCAAGATTGGTTTCACTCCCGTCAAGCTCTATCATTTCGCCATCGATTATTGCTCTTGCAAAGCCTTTCTTAAAGGCATTGCGGACAATCTTATTATGCTCACCTTTTCTTCCTCTGACAACAGGGGCAAGAATCTGGAACTTTGTCCCCTCAGGAAGAGCAGTTATTGCGTCAACAATCTGGTCAATGGACTGGGATTTTATTTCCTTTCCGCAATTTGGGCAATGAGGAATTCCAATCCTTGCAAACAAAAGTCTTATATAGTCATAAATCTCCGTTACTGTTCCAACAGTTGAACGGGGGTTTTTGCTTGTTGTTTTCTGGTCAATAGAGATTGCAGGAGAAAGTCCGTCAATGCTCTCAACATCAGGCTTGTCCATTTGCCCTAAAAATTGGCGTGCGTAAGCGGACAAAGACTCAACATAACGTCTTTGCCCCTCGGCATATATTGTGTCAAAGGCAAGGGTAGATTTTCCGCTTCCCGAAAGTCCCGTTACAACAACAAGCTTATCTCTGGGAATTTTAACATCTATATTTTTAAGATTATTCTCCTTTGCCCCTTTTATAATTATATCCTTTTGCATACTTTAACCTTCCCGTAATCTCTTTATTTCATCACGAAGCTGTGCCGCAAACTCGAATTGAAGCAGTTCTGCCGCCTGTCGCATCTTAACTGTAAGATCGGCAATTGTTCTTTCTCTGTCCTCTCTTGCCATCTTTTCTTCTTTACTGTCTGAGGAGAGGGTTGCGCTTATTACGCCGTGGACATTCTTCTTTATGGTTTCAGGGGTTATGCCGTTTGCCTCGTTATACTCCATCTGTATTTTTCTTCGGCGGTTGGTTTCGTTTATTGCTCTTTCCATAGACCCAGTTATAGTATCTGCATACATTATAACCTTACCCTCGGCGTTTCTAGCCGCTCTTCCGATTGTCTGGATAAGAGAGGTTTCGCTTCTTAAAAAACCTTCTTTATCCGCATCTAAAATCGCAACAAGAGAAACTTCGGGGATATCAAGACCTTCTCTTAAAAGATTGATTCCAACCAAAACATCAAATTCGCCCAGGCGTAAATCCCTGATAATTTCCATTCTTTCAATGGTCTGGACATCCGAATGGAGATACCTTACCTTAACATCCATTTCTTCGAAATAATCTGTTAAGCGCTCCGCCATTCGCTTGGTAAGAGTTGTAACTAAAACACGCTCGTTTTTCTTAACTCTTTCCATAATCTCGCCGTATAAATCGTCAATCTGTCCCTCTATCGGGCGGATAGAAACCTCTGGGTCCAAAAGACCTGTGGGGCGGATTACCTGCTCAACAATCTGGGCAGATTTTTCTCTTTCAAAATCGGCAGGGGTTGCAGAAATGAACACCGCCTGATTTATCCTGTCATAAAACTCGTCAAAGTTTAAAGGACGGTTATCATAGGCGGACGGGAGACGGAAGCCATAGCGGACAAGGTTGTCCTTTCTCGCTCTGTCTCCTGCGAACATGGCGCGAACCTGAGGGAGGGTTACATGGCTCTCGTCAATCATCAAAAGAAAATCATCAGGGAAATAATCCATAAGAGTATAAGGGGGAGAGCCCGCTGTGCGTCCGCTTATATGCCTTGAATAATTTTCAATCCCCGAGCAAAAGCCCGTCTCACGCATCATTTCTATATCATACATCGTCCTCTGTCTTATTCTCTGGGCCTCAATAAGACAGTTCTCGTTTAGCAGTTCTTTTTCTCTTTCGTCAAGTTCTTTTTCTATCCTACCAATAGCTTGTTCCATCTTCTCTTTGGTTGTTACATAATGAGAAGCAGGATAAATTGCGCAATGCTTTAAGTTTGCAACAATCTCTCCTGTGGTAGTATTTATTTCGCTTATTCTGTCAACCTCGTCCCCGAAAAATTCAACTCGTAAAGCATTTCCGCCTGAATAAGACGGGAAAATGTCTATAACATCCCCGCGCACCCTGAATTTATTTCTCTCAAAGGCAACATCGTTTCTTTCATAGCGTATTTCAATAAGCTTATCTATAACTTCATCTCTGTCCTTTATCATTCCCGGACGGAGAGAGATAACCATATTGTGATAGTCAATAGGGTCCCCAAGACCGTAGATACAAGACACGCTGGCAACAATTATAACATCCCGTCTTTCAGAGAGGGCTGCCGTTGCGCTGTGTCTTAGCTTATCAATTTCATCGTTGGTCTGAGCGTCCTTTTCTATATAGGTATCTGAATGAGGGATATATGCCTCAGGCTGATAATAGTCATAATAGGACACAAAATATTCCACGGCGTTTTCAGGGAAGAGTTCTTTAAACTCCCCGTAAAGCTGGGCCGCAAGGGTTTTGTTGTGGGCTAAAACAAGGGTTGGCTTATTAACCTTTTCAATAACATTTGCCATTGTAAAGGTTTTACCCGAGCCTGTTACCCCAAGGAGAGTCTGAAACTTTTTTCCGTTTTCTATGCCTTCTGCAAGGCTTTTTATAGCTTTCGGCTGGTCGCCTGACGGCTTATAATTAGAAACAACCTTAAAATCCATTTCCTCTCCTCCTTTTCCTTTATCCTAAAATGCTTATTCCCTTTCCGCCTGACACAATAACGCTGTCTAAAAGCTTAATATCAACTATCTCCAAGACTTCCTTTATCTTGTTCGTCATCTGAATATCAGCAAAAGACGGCGTAAGATTTCCGCCCGGATGGTTGTGGGCAAGGATTACTGCGCTTGCCTCATCGGAAAGTGCTTTTACGACTATGTTCTTAGGGTATATATGAAG
>JAFQRU010000140.1 GCA_017409915.1 Clostridia bacterium | reverse complement strand
GTGAAGAATAACTCCTGCGGGAGTATGAAGAGCAACGGCAACGGCATCGGCGATACTGTGGTTACTTCTTATATATTCAACCTTAAACTCCCCGAGCTTAAAAGTTTCGCCCGGATTAACGACAACAGTTTTGGTTGAGTTGACAATTCCGTGTTCCTCTAATTTATACTTTAAGATGCCCAAGGTAAGCTTTGTTCCGTAAACAGGAACATTGAACTCTTTAAGGAAATAAGGAATTGCCCCGATGTGGTCCTCGTGACCGTGGGTTAAGACGATACCCTTAATACGATTTTTATGCTTGATAAGGTAAGTCCAGTCGGGGATAACCATATCAACACCAAGCATATCATCGTCAGGAAAGGCAAGACCGCAGTCGAGTATAACTATGTCGCTCCCATACTCGAAAACGGTGAGATTTTTGCCAATCTCTAAGATACCGCCAAGGGGTGTTATTTTAATTTTTTTAGATTTTTGCACAATTTACCTCCATTTATAAAATTTTCGTGCAATAAAACACCAAAAAAGAACCAAAACCTTAAAAAAGGCAGAGGTTGTGGCGCTTTATTAAATTAACCGCTCAATATAAACTACGGTTATTATACCACGAATTTATTGTTTTTTCAATAGGTTTAATAGATTTTTTTGTTTTCCTCTTTATTTTTGGGGATTAGTATGATAAAATTATACTATACGGTTTGGAGGAAGAAATATGGTTAATATCGGAAACGATTGGGACGGCATTTTAAAGGATGAGTTCGAGAAAGAATATTATCTTAATATAAGAAGCTTTCTAAAAAGTGAATACCGTTCCCATATAATATACCCCAATATGTTTGATATATTTAATGCTTTAAAGTATACACCATATCATAGTGCGAAAGTTGTCATAATCGGGCAAGACCCATATCACGGAGAAGGTCAGGCCCACGGTTTATGCTTTTCCGTTCAGGACGGGATTAAACCACCCCCATCCCTTGTGAATATTTACAAAGAGATAAATGCGGATTTAGGAATCCCAATCCCCAAAAGTGGAAACCTTACCAAATGGGCGAAAGAAGGGGTTCTGCTCCTTAACAATGTTTTGACTGTTAGGGCGGGAAGTCCCAACAGCCACAAAGGAAAAGGCTGGGAAGAGTTTACCGACTGCATAATAAGGAATTTAAACGACAGGGAAGACCCCCTCGTCTTTATGCTTTGGGGAGGCAACGCAAGAGAGAAGAAAAAGCTTATTACCAATAAGCGTCATCTTATTTTGGAAAGCGTTCATCCAAGTCCTCTTTCTGCTTATAACGGTTTCTTTGGTTGCAAGCATTTTTCCAAAGCCAACGAGTTTTTAATTTCAAAAGGAATTACCCCAATTGACTGGGATTTAACCAAATAAAAGAGAGATGTTTAACATCTCTCTTTTTTTATATCTTTAACATAGATTTTCTTATTTCTGATTTTGATTTCCTTGTTGCAAATTTCATAAGAGGCTTTCTTATGAGAGATGATAACAAGGGTTTTATTTTTAAGGCCTTTAAGGTTTGCAAGAAGCTCTCTTTCAGTTTCCTCGTCAAGAGCCGAGGTTGACTCGTCAAGAAGAATAACGCTTCGGTCGGAAAGGATTGCTCTTGCGATTGCAAGGCGCTGAATCTGCCCTTCGGAAAGGCCAAGTCCCCTCTCGCCGATTCTGGTTTCAAGCCCAAGAGGGAATTCCTTTATAAAGCCGTCCGCGCAGCTTATTTTAAGGGCGTTTTCTATTTCCTCATCGGTTGCGTCAGGCTTGGTTATGGAAATTGCCTCTTTAATTGTTCCTGAAAGAAGAAGACTGTTTTGCGGAACATATGAGAAAAGAGGACGAGTTCTCTTGCTTATCTGAATATCTTTTCCGTCTGAGAGGCTAAGATGAATCTCTCCGCTGTCAGGGGAGTTAACCCCTAAAAGAAGCTTTAAGAGGGTGCTTTTCCCTATCCCTGAAAGACCTGTGATAACTGCGAAGTCGCCCTTTTCAATTTCAAGGTTTGCTCCCGAGAGAATAATTTCTCTGTCGTATGAGAAAGTGATGTCATTAAATACGATAGAAGAAAGCTTTTTATAGGTTTTATCAGGATTGATTTCCTTTTTGCCGAGGCCTTTATCATCCGCAATGTTTTCAATTTCAAGAACTCGCTCAGCCGAGGCGAGAACGCCGAAATAACGAGGCATAATTCCCGTAATCCCTGCAAAAGGAGTCTGAATCTGATTAACAAGTTGGAGTATTGCGGTTACTGTTCCCACGGTAACAAGCCTGTTTAAAAGGCAAAATGCGCTGTAACCGAAAGCGAAGATATAGCCAAGCTGGAAGACAAGAGTAAGACCTGCTCCTGCGAAAATCCCAACATACTGGCGTCTTAATTTCGCCTTATAGTTTTCTTTCTGATACTCATCGGAAATACCTTCAATTCTTTCCTCAATGCCGAAAACCTTAATCATAAGCATTCCGCCGATGGACTCATAGAAGAAGGAGCGAAGTTTTCCTTCCGTTTCCATAGCTTTTTTATGTAAGGATTTAACAAGCTGTCTTAAAATACTTGCCACAACAAGAACTAAAAAACCGCCAACTAAGAAAATAATAGTAAATTTCGCATCTATAATAATGAGAGAAGCGGTTGCAAAAATCAGAGCGGAAAGCATTGAAACAACGGATGGAAGAAGGTTTATAACTCCGTCGCTTATAACCGAGATGTCGTTTGTGAGCCTTGTCATAAGGTCTCCGCTTGGCATTTCTTTAATCACACCGTAATCCTTTTTAAGGATAGTTGAAAAGAGTCTCTTTTTAAAGGCGATTTCCGTTTTGGCAGATGCTCTTGCGGAAAGCCATTGCTGGAAAAACTTTAAGATAATCTGAGCAAGGATTAAACCAAGAAG
>JAFQRU010000139.1 GCA_017409915.1 Clostridia bacterium | reverse complement strand
GTTCCTGCACATTTTCCGAAAGATGCTTATGGACTTGCCCGTTTTGACGGTACTCCCATATACGAATACCCCGATCCCCGGAAAGGGGAGCATAAAGAGTGGGGAACTCTGGTTTTTGACTGGACAAAAACGGAAATTCATTCGTTTTTAATCTCCAATGCAATTTTCTGGCTTGAGGAGTATCATTTTGACGGACTCCGTGTTGACGCGGTTTCCAGTATGCTCTATCTTGACTATAACAGAGGATGGGATTGGCTCCCCAATAAGTTCGGGGGCAAGGAAAATCTCGAAGCAATCGAGTTTTTACAGTCCTTAAACAAGGCTGTCTTTGAAAGATTTCCCAATGTTTTAATGATTGCGGAAGAGTCAACAGCCTGGGGCGGAGTTACAAAACCTGTCCACGAGGGCGGTCTTGGTTTTAACTTTAAATGGAATATGGGCTGGATGAACGACATATTAAGATATATGGCCATGGACCCTTATTTCCGAGGCTCAAACCATAATCTTATAACCTTTTCAATGATGTATGCCTACTCGGAGAACTATATTCTTCCACTGTCCCACGACGAGGTGGTTCACGGGAAGAAGTCTCTCATTGACAAAATGTATGGGGATTATGAGCAGAAGTTTAAGAGCCTCAGACTTTTATACAGCTTTATGTATGCCCACCCTGGTAAGAAGATGCTCTTTATGGGCGGGGAATTCGGCCAGTTTATAGAGTGGCGTTTTGCAGAGGGCCTTGATTGGCTCCTTTTAGACTATGACAGACACAGCCAGATGAAAGATTTCACGAAAGACTTAAATAAGTTCTATTCATCTCATAAATCTTTTTATGAAAACGATTCTGACTGGAACGGCTTTAAATGGATTAACGCCGAAGACGGAGAGCATAGCGTCATAAGCTTTATGAGAATAAGCAAAAGCAAGCGAGAAAAAATAATTGCCGTAATGAACTTTGCGGCTAAGGAGCATAAGGAATATTATATCGGTGTTCCGAGCTCCGGAGAATATGAAGTTATCTTCACGACGGATGATATAAAATATGGCGGAGAGGGGAAAATCAAGGGGCCTTTCAAAGCCAAAAAAGGAAAAACGGGAGATTTTGATTATTATATCAAAGCGGACCTCCCTCCTCTTTCCTCAATGTATCTTAAAAAGTCCGCGAAAAGCAGAAAAGCTTAACTTAAATCAAATGGAGGCGTTTTTATGAATTCAAAAGAATGTGTAGCCATGATTTTAGCAGGCGGACAGGGAAGCCGACTTGGTGCCCTGACCACAAATGTTGCAAAGCCTGCTGTGCCTTTTGGGGGGAAATATCGAATTATCGATTTTCCGCTCAGTAATTGCAGCCATTCAGGAATTGACACCGTGGGAGTTTTAACTCAGTATCAACCCCTTGAACTTAATACTTATATAGGAGGCGGCCAGCCCTGGGACCTTGACCGTCGTAACGGCGGAGTCTATGTTCTCCCCCCTTATGTTTCTGCCGAAAAAGGGGAATGGTATAAAGGGACCGCTAACGCAATCTATCAAAACATAGGTTTTATAAGTCAGTTCAACCCTGAATATGTTGTGATTTTGTCAGGGGACCATATTTATAAAATGGATTATTCTGCAATGATTAAGGCACACAAAAAGGCAAAAGCCGACGCCACCATTGCCGTAATCGAAGTGCCTTGGACAGAAGCTTCAAGATTTGGAATTATGAACACAGACGAAGATATGAACATAGTTGAGTTTGAGGAAAAACCAAAAGAGCCAAAAAGCAACCTGGCTTCAATGGGTGTTTATGTTTTCAGCTGGGGACCTCTTAAAAAATATCTTATCGCCGACGAAAATGACGAGACATCTGATAACGATTTCGGGAAAAATATTATCCCGAAAATGCTTGGGGACGGATTAAAACTTTTCGCTTATCGCTTTGACGGATACTGGAAGGATGTTGGAACTATCCAGAGCCTTTGGGAAGCAAATATGGAGCTTCTTGACGAGAATCCAAAGTTCAATCTTGATAGCGATAACTGGAAGATTTACAGCAAAAACCCTGTTCTTCCTCCGCAGTATATTTCCGAAACAGGCAAGGTTTCAAACAGCTATGTAACCGAGGGATGTGAAATAAGCGGAACTGTTGAACACAGCGTTATCTCAGCAGGGGTAACCGTTGAAGAAGGTGCGGTTGTCCGCGATTCTATTATCTATGGCGGAGTTCATATCGGCAAAGATGCAGTTATTTATAAATCGGTTATAGGCGGCAACACATATGTTTCCTCCGGTGCAAAAATCGGTTGCACAGACGATGACGCTATTGATAAATATATAAATGCGAAAATATGCACAGATGACATAACGCTCCTCGGTGCAAACATTGTT
This sequence comes from Clostridia bacterium, assembly GCA_017409915.1. Taxonomy (GTDB): domain Bacteria; phylum Bacillota; class Clostridia; order Monoglobales; family Monoglobaceae; genus SIG454. The sequence continues at coordinate 7,300 of JAFQRU010000139.1, read as the reverse complement.
ATTGACGAAAAGATTAAAATTAAGAGCGGCAGCATGGTTGTTAAAAATGTTATGAATAGTGCCGACAAGAAAAATTCTAAGGGACAAAAGGAGGAAAATTAGTATGCAAAACAACACAATGGGACTTATTTTCTCCGAAAATCCGGAGGCTAACTTAGGAATACTCACAAACAAAAGAGCCTTGGCGGCTGTGCCGGTTGGAGGCAGATACAGAATTATTGATTTCGTGCTTTCAAATATGATAAACTCGGGCATAATTAATATAGGAATGCCAACTGCTGCAAGAACACAGTCTTTAACTGACCATTTGGGAACAGGCAGAGATTGGGACCTTGACAGAAAAGGAAACGGACTTTTCTTAATTCCTCTTTATGACAGCGATTCAACTTCAATCGGGGGCGTTGGAAACATATTCAACTCCTTTGGCTTTCTAAAAAGAGCAAAACAGGAATATGTTGTGGTAAGTGATTGCAACACAGTTTGCAATATTACTTATGACGAGGTTATGGCCTTCCATCAGGAAAACAACGCAGACATTACGCTTATTTATACCGATGTTCCTGAGCTTTCAGACTCCGATTTAAAGAGGCATATATTGCTTGATGTTTCTGACGAGGGGAAAGTAACGGATATGCAGATTTATCCTACCATTCAGAAGTCAAACCATTCATATATGCACACCTTTTTGATTAAAAAGGAACTACTCATGGAGCTTGTTGGGGATTGTACTGCTCACGGCAAGACCAGCATTTCCAAGGACATTCTTCTTGAAAACCTCCCAAAACTTAATGTTTTAGGCTATAAATTCACAGGGTATCGAAAGAAGATTGACAGTATAGGGGCATATTTCCAGTTCAATCTTGACCTTCTTAAAAAGGATGTAAGAGACGAACTATTCGGAACAATAGACAACAACAAGATTTTCACGAAGGTAAAGGATATGGTGCCCACAAGATACGGCAGAAATGCTCAGGTCCAGAACTCCTTTATTGCTGACGGTTGCACAATCGAGGGAACTGTTAAAAACAGTATAATCTTCCGAGGCGTAACAATTGCCGAGGGTGCAACAGTTGAGAATGCAATAATCATGCAGAATTCACAGATACTTGAAAACTGTCTTGTTGAGAATGCAATCTTTGACAAGGAAGTTGTTTTAGGAAAGGGCAAAAAGCTTGTGGGACAGGAGACCTATCCTGCTTTGGTTGGTAAAAGAGTTATCATCTAAATCAGGGAAGTAAGCAGAAAGGATTGATGACAAAATGAAAATACTTATGGCTTCATCCGAGGTCGCTCCATATGCTAAAAGCGGAGGCTTGGGAGATGTCTTGGGTGCACTCCCTCAGGCTCTCGTAAAAGAAGGGCACGAGGTAGCCGTTGTGCTTCCTAAATATGGCGGAATCAAAGAAGAGTTTGTAAATCAGATGGAATATAAATTCTTTATTTATATTCCTGTTGGTTGGAGAAATAAATATTGCGGAGTTTTTGAAATAGTAAAAGACGGAGTTTCTTATTATTTCATTGACAACGAATATTATTTCGGGGCAAAAGAGCTTTATCTCTGGAACGATCTGGAAAGGTTCGCCTTTTTCGATAAGGCCTGCCTTGAAATTCTTAAAGGGATTAACTTTAAGCCTGATGTTATCCACTGTAACGACTGGCAGACGGGAATGATTCCTGTTCTTTTGGACGCATATTATAAAAGAGACGAGTTTTATTCCGGAATTAAAACAGTGTTTACTATTCATAACCTTAAATATCAAGGGGTTTATGATGTGGATGTAACAAAGGATTTCTTCTCTTTAAACGAGGGGTATTTCACTAATGATAAGCTGGAATACCACGGCTGCGCCAACCTTTTAAAAGCGGGAATTGTTTATGCAAACGAGGTAACAACAGTTAGCCCGACTTATGCAAATGAGATTAAAACTCCAATCGGCGGAGAGGGGCTTGATGGTCTCCTTCGTGCAAGAGAGAATTCTCTTACGGGGATTATAAACGGAATTGACTATAACGAATATAATCCGCGGACGGACAAAATGATTTTCCAAAACTTTAACCTTAATAACTTTATGTCAGGGAAAAAGGCAAACAAAATGGCTCTTCAAGAATATTTAAACCTTCCCGTTGACGGAGAAAAGGTTATGATTGGTCTTGTTTCAAGATTGGTTGACCAAAAAGGTCTTGATTTAATTGCAAATGCTATGGATTCTCTTATGGGAATGGACATTCAGTTTGTAATTTTAGGCACAGGGGAAGAAAAATATGAAAATCTCTTCCGCCACTATGCATATCATAATCCTCATAAGGTTTCAGCGAATATAACATTCTCAAATGACCTTGCTCATAAGATTTATGCAGGCTGTGATTTATTCTTAATGCCGTCAATGTTTGAGCCTTGCGGTTTAGGACAGCTTATAGCTCTATCCTATGGCAGCATCCCGATTGTTCGTGAAACAGGCGGTCTTTCTGACACCATAAAACCATATAACGAATTTACGGGCGAGGGAAATGGTTTCAGCTTTGCTCCTTATAACGCAGAGGATATGATGTATACCATTCGCAGAGCAATAAATTTCTTCTCTGATAAAGAGGTATGGAAGAAACTTGTCCGTAGGGCGTTAAAAGAAAATTTCTCCTGGGAAGAATCTGCGAAAAAATATATTGAAATTTACAACAAAATAGTGTAGAATAAGAGAGGTAACGCTTTTTGGGGCGTTACCTCCTAATAGTTTAAGGCATAAAAATATGAAAGGTGAAATAAAATGGCAAAAAAAATGACAAAAGCGGAGTATACGGCGCAAAAAGAACAAATCAAAAGCGCAATAGCAGGAAAGCTCCGCAGACACTATGCGAAAACTTTTGAAAATGCAACCCCTGCCCAGATTTATAAGGCTTGTGCAAGCGTTGTTCAGGATACAGTTATGGAGAAATGGGCTCTTTCAAGAGAGAGACTTGAAAACGGCCACGAAAAAGAGCTTTATTATCTCTCTTTTGAATTTTTGATGGGTAGAGCTCTTGGAAATAACCTTATAAACATTTTGCAAATGGATGTGTATAGGGACGCCCTCTCTGAGTGCGGGCTTGATTTATCTCAGATTGAAGAAGTTGAAAATGATGCAGGCCTTGGAAACGGCGGCTTAGGGCGCCTTGCGGCTTGTTTCTTAGACTCTCTTTCAACTCTTGAAATCCCTGCTTTCGGTTGCGGAATAAGATATGAATACGGTCTCTTCCGCCAGAAAATCGTTGACGGTTATCAGACAGAAATGCCTGACCCGTGGCTTGAAGACGGAAACGCATGGGAAGTTGAACGCCCTGAGGACCAGGTTGAAGTTCATTATAACGGAAGAATTGAAGAATATTTTGAAGACGGAAAAATGAAGTTCCGCCATACAGACTATAACACGGTTATCGGTATGCCTTATGATATGCCGATTTCAGGCTTTGACTCAAAGCTTGTTAATACATTAAGACTCTGGAAAGCCCGTTCTCCTCAGGTTATCAATATGAGCGAGTTCAACCGCGGGGACTATGCAATGGCAATGAAGGATAAAGAGCTGGCGGAAGTTGTTTCCAAAATTCTTTACCCTGAGGATAACCACTACGAAGGAAAACTTTTAAGACTTAAACAGCAGTATTTCTTCGTGTCTGCAACAATCCAGTGGATTTTAAAGAAGCAAAAGCGCAGAGGCCATTCCCTCTACGAACTTCCGAAGTATGTGCAGATTCATATAAACGATACTCATCCGACCCTTGCAATCCCTGAGCTTATGCGAATCTTAATGGACGAAGAGGGCTTTGGCTGGGATGAGGCTTGGGAAGTTGCAACAAAAACCTTTGCTTATACAAACCATACAATCTTAACAGAAGCCTTAGAGAGATGGCCGGTTTCAATGTTTGAAAGCCTTCTCCCGAGAATTATTCAGATTGTCCGCGAGATAGACAGAAGACAAAGAGAAAATTTAAGAAATACTTTCGGGGACGACCACGGAAAGATTGAATATATGGCGGTTATATCAAACGGCAATGTTAATATGGCCAATATGTGTATGACCACCTGCCACAGTATAAACGGTGTTGCGGCTCTCCATACGGAAATTCTTAAAAAGGAAACATTTAAGGATTATTACAGCATCTATCCTGAAAAATTCAAGAATGTAACCAACGGCGTAACCCCAAGAAGATGGCTCTATAAGGCAAACCCTGCTCTTGCTTCACTTATAACTGATGCAATCGGGGATAAGTGGATTAAGAAAGCGGAAAATCTTGAAAAGCTTATGCCTTTTGCCGACGATAGTGCTTTTTGCGAGAAGTTTGACAAGATTAAAAAAGACAATAAGATTGTCCTTGCAAATTATATTAAAGAGCATAACGGAATTATCGTTGACCCGAATTCTCTCTTCGATGTGCAGATTAAGAGACTCCACGAATATAAGCGCCAGCTCCTTAAAGTTATGCATATTATCTACCGCTATAAGATGATAACAGAAAATCCGGCTCAGGCATCAATGCTCCCTGAAACATTTATCTTCGGGGCAAAGGCGGCGCCTGGTTACCACGCGGCAAAGCTTATTATAAAGCTTATAAACAATGTTGCCGAGGTTGTTAATAACGACCCGAGAACAAAGGACATTTTAAAGGTTGTGTTCATTGAGAATTACAGCGTTTCAATAGCCGAAAAAATTGTTGCGGCGGCAAACCTTTCCGAACAGATTTCAACTGCATCAAAGGAAGCGAGCGGAACAGGAAACATGAAGCTTATGCTTAACGGTGCGCTTACAATCGGAACAATGGACGGTGCCAATGTTGAAATTGCAGAGAGAGTAGGACTTGATAATATCTACATCTTCGGTCTTTCCTCCGATGAGGTCCTCTCGATTTACGCATCAGGCCACAGCCCAAGCCCTGCAATTTATTCTGAGAATATGGTTATAAAATCAATCGTGGATTCACTTATTGACGGAACATTCTCCAAGGATAAGCCAAACCTCTTTAACGATATTTACCACGAGCTTGTGTTCGGCAGAGGCAACTTTGCAGACCAGTATCTCTTGCTCCGTGATTTTGAATCTTATCTTGACGCGAGTCATAAGGTTGCAAAAGAATTTGTTCAGCCTGAAATTTGGAATAAGAAAGCGGTTATTAATGTTTCTAAGGCGGGATTCTTCTCCTCCGACCGCTCCATTGAAGACTATAACCGAGACATCTGGCATTTAAGATAAAAGGGATGTTAAAAAACTCCGGACCGCAAAAATACTGAAAAATAAAGACCAAAAAGATTCCCTTAGGGATTTTAATCTTAAAGATGAAGAAAAACCGAAATTTTTCGGTTTTTCAATTTATATTTGTATTTTTGCTATGAACAAACTTCGCCTCTCGCAGTATCTATATACGGCTTCGGACTCAGTTTGTTCATTCCAAAGCCTTTTCCCTATCCCTTAAGAATAAAAAGCTGTTTAAAAATCTTTAGAGATTTTTAAACAGCTTTTCTTTATATTCGTCCAAATCGGGCGGATGTGTCATAAATCTTTTTTGCAAGAGGAAAAGTTAAAAGGCTTTTCTTAACTCGCCATTGCCAGTTGTTTCCCGTTGTGGCGGGAGTGTTTATTCTCGCCTCGTCCCCCAGCTTTAAATAGTCAGAAAGCGGAACAATGCAAAGCTTTGCCTGACTTCTCATAATAAGAGCGATAAGAGGGTCAACAAGAATTTCTCTCGGGGCGTTATCTACGCAAAGATACTCGCAAACTGCCTTGAAATCTTCGTCGCTTAAATTTTTCAGCCAGGATAGAAGAGTTTCGTTATCGTGTGTCCCTGTGTATGCCACGCAGTTTGAGGGGTAGTTATGAGGGAGATAGTCGTTTTTAAAACCTGTATCCCTTGAATCAAAAGCAAATTCGATAACTTTTATCCCTGCAAAACCGCTGTCTTTTAAAAGCTGTTTAACCTCAGGGGTTATAAAGCCTAAATCCTCTGCAATAACATTTTTTTCTCCCAAAACTTTTTCCATCTCTAAAAAGAGTTCCATGCCAGGTCCCTTTTCCCATTGACCGATAGTTGCGTCGGGGTTTCCATAAGGAATTGAATAATAGGACTCAAAGCCTCGGAAATGGTCAATTCTTAGACAGTCAAAAAGCTTAAAGGAGTGGTCAAGACGCTTAATCCACCAGAAATAGTTTTCCTTTTTGTGAGTTTCCCAATCATAAAGAGGATTCCCCCAAAGCTGACCCAAAGGAGAAAAGGCGTCAGGCGGACAGCCTGCAACGGCGATTGGCGTGCGGTCCTCCTCTAATTGGAAGAGGTGCGGGTTTGCCCAGACATCCGCGCTGTCCATTGATGCATAAATGGGAAGGTCGCCAATTATTAAAATTCCTTTTTCGTTGGCATATTTTTTAAGCGCCTTCCACTGAGAAGAAAATTCAAACTGTAAGAAACACCAGAAGTTAATTTCGTCTTGAAGTTCATTCTGATATTTTAAGAGAGCAGATGGCTCTCTTCTTTTTATGTCCTCATCCCAGGAAAGCCATTCCTTTCCGCCATAGAGTCCTTTGATTGCCATAAAGAGAGCATAGTCTAAGAGCCAATAGGAGCTTTCTCTTTTAAATTTCTCAAAGGCTTCGTCGGGGATAAATCTTGAATATGCCTTTCTCAAAAGAGGATAGCGGTTATTATATTGTTTTTCATAGTCAACATAATTTTCGTCTGCGCCAAAATCGCAAAAGTCACATTCTTCACGGGAGAGGAGATTCTTTTCAATTAAAGTGTCAAGGCTTATCATATAAGGGTTTCCCGCAAAGGATGAAGGAGACTGATAAGGGGAGTCGCCGTAGCCGGTCTGCCCTAAGGGAAGAATTTGCCAATAACTCTGCCCTGACAAAGATAAAAAGTCAATAAACTCATAAGCACTTTTGGAAAAACAGCCAATACCGTATTTTGACGGCAGAGAAGTTATTGGTAGTAAAATACCTGCTTTTTTCATTTTTGCCTCCTTGTTAGTTTAAAGCTCCCCCTCTGCAACGATTAAAACTCCGCAGTGGTCCGAAACTTTTTCTGTATCTTTCCCGTCAAAGATTACCTTTGAGGAGAAAACTTTAATATTATGATTTGAAAATATATAGTCAATTCGTTTGTCTTTTTTGTTGTCATTCCAGCCGTCAATTTTGCCAAAGACGGTTTTGCCTTCGTCCTTTTCTTTTGCTAAGGTATAAGTGTCAAGCCAGCCTGATTTTAAGATTTCGCTGTATGCTCCGCTCTCTTCTGAGGAGGGAGCGTTGAAATCCCCCATAAGAAAAACATTTTCATCTCT
>JAFQRU010000138.1 GCA_017409915.1 Clostridia bacterium | reverse complement strand
CCCATCGAGCATCTGTCCCGGTGGAAGGAGCCCCACGCCCTGGAAGCCATTCTGAAAGGCGAGCAGGCCCAGCGCCGCAGCCTGGTCAATGACAATCAGCAGCTGCGCTCCTCCCTGGAATTCGCGAAAAATGCCGAGGAAAACCGCCGCCAGCTGGTTTCCAATATCACCCACGAGCTGAAAACCCCCTTGGCTATCATCCACAGCTACGCCGAAGCCCTGCAATCCGGCATTGCCGAGGAAAAGAAGGAGAAATATCTCGCCACCATTCTGGAAGAAGCGGAGCGGATGGACGCCATGGTGCTGGAAATGCTGGACCACAGCCGCCTGGAATCCGGCAAGGTAAAGCTTTCCGCCGACCACTTCTCATTACTGAAGCTGACGGAGGGCATCGCCGAAAAGCTGGCCCCGGCACTGGAAGAGCGGCAGCTGCGGCTGTCCTGGGGCTTCCATAACGACTGCTTCCTCACCGCTGACGAGGCCCGGATGGGGCAGGTGGTGACGAATCTGCTGACCAACGCGGTTCGCTACACCCCCGACGGCAGCACCATCTGGCTCCGGGTCTTTTCGGATGAAAAGGACGCCACCTTCCAGATTGAAAACGAAGCGGAGCATCTGCCCGAAGATGTGCTGAAAAAGATCTTCGAGACCTTCTACCGGGCCGAGGATTCCCGCACCGGCAAGGGCACCGGCCTGGGACTTCCCATCGCCCGGAGCATCGTGGAGCTCCACCGGGGCAGGCTGGTTGCCCAAAACACCTGGGTCAACGGCGAAAAATGCATCCAGTTTTCCTTTACCATCCCCCTGAAATAAACCCTGGGCGGCGTGGAAAACCCACGCCGCCCTCGACAAAAAGTGGTTGCTTTTTCCATCGCCCTTTGCTATAATACTTAACACTTGCAGGATTCGTATATCGGTAATACAACGGCTTCCCAAGCCGTGAAGGCGGGTTCGACTCCCGTATCCTGCTCCAAGACGAACTCCCACAGAAAGTTCTGTGGGAGTTCTATTTTTCGGAAAATGCAGTGTTTTCAACGTTTTTTTGTGTTTTGACTTTCTAAAATTTTAGAAGCATTTTCAATTTATTCCTCGTCTGTGGCGGATTTTAGAATGTTTTTTGCCACGAATTCTGCCACGTCCATTGACACATCTTTTCTGCTTTGATAAAATATATGAAAACAAAGAAAAGAGGTGGCATATATGGCAACCGCAAAGAAACTCCCAAGCGGAAAATATCGTTGTCGCGCCAGTTATACGGATGAATTTGGCAACTATAAAACAAAATCTTTTACCGCTGCCACAAAGAAAGAAGCAGAGAATCTTGCAAGCAATTTCATAATGGAAAGGGAGCATAAAGCAAAACCGGAAAACAAAACCCTGGGTGAACTGGCAGATGCTTTTCTGGAATGCAAAAGCGAAATCCTTTCGCCTTCTACTTTGCGTGGCTACCAGTCCATTAGAAACAATGCCTTTCAGTCAATTATTGATGTCAGGTTAGGGGTATTAACAAAGGAACTCTATCAGAAGGCCGTTAATGAATATGCCAAGGGAAGAAGCCCCAAGACCGTTCTTTCCGCACATACCTTCTTTAACAACCTTTTGAAAGAAAACGATATTTTCGTTGGAGAGAAAGCAACCTTGCCCCGCAAGGCAAAGAAGGAAACAGAAATCCCTACCACAGTGGAAGTCCAGTCTTTCCTTCAGGCAATACAGGGAACCCGGCTCTATCTCTATTGCCTCTTTTCCGTTTGTTTAGGCTTGCGTAAGAGTGAAACAATTGCTTTACAATGGAAAGATATTGACCTGGACAAGAAAAGTGTTTCCATTAACAAGGCGCGGGTAAGAGATGCTTTTGGGGAATATGTGATAAAGCAGACAAAAACCTTTGACGGAACAAGAACGCTCCACCTCCCGCCCATACTGATTTCTGCATTAGGCGAAGCTGGAGATCCAGAGGAATGTATTTTTACAGACAGTCCCAAGGCTCTGGAAAGCCTCTACCAGAGGCAGAAAACACGGTTGGGATTTGACTACAACTTCCATGCATTGCGGCATTACTACGCCTCTGTGATGCTGATAAATGGTGTTCCCAACAGATACGCAAGAGAACGGATGGGACACGCCACAGAAGATATGTTGGTTAAAGTTTATCAGCATACGATGGACAGCAAGCAGAGAGAGTATGATGCAATCCTTGACGATTTCTTTGCAGAAACCCTAACGGCGAAAACAGAATAAAAAAGAAAGAGGAAAGAACCGTTTCAAAGTTCTTTCCTCTTTTATGCTGCCATCAGTTTTAGTTTTGTTTCATCGTCCAGTTTCAGAATGGAAAACAATTTGACAATCTCCGGATAGGAGAATTTATTTATGTCCTTAACTTTATTGTAGAAGGAGGCAAGGGAAATGCCTAACTTAGTGGCTAACTGTTCCTTGCTATATCCGCTCATTATCAGATAGTATTCGATATTCGCATTTAGCAGTTTGGTTTTATCGGCCTTTGACATTTCTCTCGCCTCCCTTCTATCTATTCTTTAATGGTGGCGGTTACGCCGCCGCCATCATCCGCAAATATCCAGAATTTCATCTAAGAAGGAAGTCTGTTCCTTCTTAGGCTTGTTTTCAGCAAGAATTTCCGGGAAGAACTTTTTCGCAAACTTGCTCCGGAAAGAGAGAAAGCCATCTTTCTTTCCTCTTTCTTCGATTTCTGTTGTCAGATGATATTTAATCCATCTCTTCTGCTTCGGAGTAGCCTGCTTGGTAAAGTCCTTAATAAACTGCTTGTTGATTTTACAAACACTCTCGGGTGCTTTTACAGCATTAACAACAGCGGGATTATTCATAACATTTCCTTTCTTTTCGCTTTCGCGTATCGCGTTAGGTCGCGACCCTTATTTTGGTGTTTGGGTTTGTGTCCCTCACTTGTGCTTTGATTATATCATATATTAAAATGTTGTCAATACTCCGACTTAGACGTGAAATTCTAGTTTTTATACGTTATAAAGTTCGGTTTTCTCGCATATTTAGACGTGCAAATTTTGTCGATTCCGAAAAGTGACTAATTATACTATTACTTCCATACTTACCCTTATAAAAAGTTCTAAAGACATTTCCATTTAAGGGTATCTATCCTATGCTATAAATAGCAAACAGAATTCATTCAAAAAAGTTGCGAATTTTGCTAAAAAAGAATCGTAGACAAAATCCAACTTTTTTAATAATAATATTCACCAACAAAGAAAGGGTGCAAAGAACTGCTTAATGTCCTTTGCACCTTCTTGTTCTTGTCCCCTTATAATGGTCTTTTGCGGCGGCTCTGGCGGCTCTCAGACCGCTTTTATCTCCCGCTTATACTTGTAATATGTATTCCGGGATAACCCCGTCAGCTTCATTACATCAGTATCATTCAATGTCCCTTCAAAATCCTTTGAATACTTTCTGATTTGCTCTTTGGCAGCGATGCTTTTCTTTGTGGTCAGCTTCGTTCCTTTGGTCAAGCCTATCTGCTTACCATTCAAACGGGCAGTCTCGATTCCTTCCTTTGTCCGCTGGTGTAAATCCTCGACTTCCTTTTCGCTCTGTTGGAAAGCCAGTCTAATTTGCTCTTTGGCTATTGCCATCAAATATTTATTGACCCCTTCCAGAATAAAGTCAATGTTGGTTCCGGTCATAGGGACACTAACGGCAATCGCATTTTTGAACACATCGGTGTTGATGTGGGGTTCTTTCAGAAAGATTAAATGAACGCCCCTGTTGTAAAGGGCTTCGTATGCCTCAAAACCTTCTGCTGCGTTTCTGCTCATTCGGCTAACACTGTCAAAGATAATCGTGTCTCCGGCTTTGACTGCCCTATATAGTTTATTCCATTCCTTCCGGTCAATCTTTGTTCCGGTATAGGTTTCTTGAAGGATAATCGCATTGGGAAACAATGCTTTTATGTTTCTAATCTGTCTATCAATAGACTGTTTCGGTGTGCTCTTGCGGGTATATCCATATTCACAACACATAAGAAAATCCCTTTCCAATATCAAAAGAAACGAACGTTTCTGCTTATACTTTAATTACCGTATTTACGGCAATAGAAACGGCCTCTTTTGATACTCTTTCTAATAACATTACATTTAATACTATGCAGAGCGGGGATTGCTCCCCGCCCTCTTTTGAATTCTACACTTCAAGCATCTGTGCCCCGCAGTCCAGGCATCCTATACGAACAACCTTTGTTGCCCGGACTGAATTACCACAACAGGGGCAAAGGTATTTCCGGGTGCTGGATGGTTTCTTTGGTGTTATTACTTGAATACCGCCGCTGTGTGTGCCTGTTCCCGGACTCTGAAAGCCAGAGAACTCATTCCGGTTTATCAGAATATCGCTCAAATCATTATCCAGACAGAACTGCAATAGGCTGTCACCGGGGGAGGTATGCGACCATCCGTATTTGTCGCTGTGTTCAACAATCAATCCGCGGGCTTCGGCTGCTGCTTTGAATCGTTTATTGTGGTAAGTGTTTCCTCTGGAACAATCCTGTATTCCATTGATGTAATTGTAATAATGAACCATTTCGTGAAGGAGGGTTGCTACCACGAACTCTATGCTTCTACTTATGGTTCCCGCACCTAAATTGATTTCATGTGTCCCGCCCAGTTTGGAAATCCAGGTATCTTCCCGGAGGGAGAAATGCCCGTAGGCTTTTGGAGTGGATTGAATCGTGATAGTCGGCCTTGGAAGTGTAGATTCAAAATATTCCTCGTTCAGCAGATCAAAGATCTTGTTGAGATATCCGGCGACGCGGTTGTAACTGGTTAACTGTTTCATGTGTCCTCCTTGATTTTTGGGAGTGGACACTGTATAATGTTTGTGTCCACTCCCCTGTTGGTTGTGGTCAGGGCTCTTTGCGTGGCTACTTTGGTCGGTGTTCACGCAAGGGGCTTTTCTTATGCTATTGAGAAGCGGCGGCTGCTGACTTGTTTGGTGTATTCCTTATACACATCCGGCATTACCTTCTTAAAGGCGGTGGTATCGAATCGCTGTGTCAGAACGGAAGTCCATCTGACAATATACTGTCCGGCTTCCAGTTCTTCGGTATTCCGGTTCAGCATTTCGGTCTTGATTTCATCCCGGAGTGCTTCAGCCTCGGCTTTTGCTTCTTCAATTAAGGATTCCAAATCCTTGAGAGCTTCGATTTTGGATGTGATTTCGATGGTTGACATTTGTGTTTGCTCCTTTCGTTTGTTGGGATTGTTTCCCTTAACTGTCTATATTATACACTAAATATCGCCCATAATCAATTGATAATATGCACGAAAAATCGCCCCTAAAATAGTATATTTTATACACTTGATTTCGTTCATATTTATGCTATAATATCATTACAATGGGAGAGGAGGACTTACTATGGGTCTGCAATTTAAAGTGGATGTATTGGCAGCATTAAAGGAAAAGGGAATAACCACATATCAAATCCGGAAGGAAAAGCTTCTGAGTGAATCCACGGTGCAGAAGCTCCGCGCCGGAATCGGTGTATCGTGGGAGAATCTGGAAACCCTGTGCCGACTTCTGGACTGCCAACCATACGAATTAATTGAATATGTAAAGGATTAAT
>JAFQRU010000020.1 GCA_017409915.1 Clostridia bacterium | reverse complement strand
TAACCTCAACCTTGGCAGGACTTGTTTTATAGCCGTCAATTACGACTCCATTGCGAAGCTTTGTGAGAGTTTCCATATTGATATTCCCTGTAACCTCTGCCACATAGGTTTTTTCTATGTTATTTTTCGGATGGGTCAGCTTAAATGTTATGTCGCCGTCATTTGTAAGAAGAAGCAGTCCTTCCGTGTCATAGTCAAGGCGACCAACTGGATAAATTCGCATGGAAATATCGCTTACCAAATCCATAACTGTCGGTCTCCCTTTATCGTCAGACACAGTGCTTACAAAACCCGCAGGTTTGTTAAGCATAATATACATCTTCTTGCTCTCGGTGCGGAGTCTTTCTCCATCCACTGTGACCTCGTCATAGTTTTCGTCGATAACCACGCCCATCTGGGTAACTTTTTCGCCGTTTACGGCTACTCGGCCCTGCCTTATTATATCCTCTGCGCCACGGCGGGAAGCAACCCCACAGTCCGCAAGAAATTTCTGTAATCTAACCAATTTTTTATCTCCTATCTTTTTGACAAAAAACTCTGCTTTTGAAAAAAATCCAATCGAAATCATTATATAATATTTTCCATAATTTTTCAAGCATTTTTTACAAAATTGTTAGTTTTTTTGCAAAGTTTTGTTTGCAATCCGAAAATGTTAAAATCCTCAGCCATTTCCCATATATTTTTATTAAGTTCTCATTGAATTTTCCGTCTGCATTTCGCCTGGTTGACAAGACATCTTTTTCTGCAACCGCATCGAAGAAAACCTTCTTTCCGTTCTGATTTTTGGCAACAATCCGGCCTACCACTTCTCCTTTTTCTATGGGAGCGGAAATACTGTCAGGAATATCAAAAGTTATTTCCCATTCTCCGCCCTTTTCTTCAAGGAGATATATATCGTCTTCATAAAGGACTGACACACTCCTGTTTCTTCCCTCTTTTACTCTGACTTTTTTCGCCACCGTTCCTCCTCTGCCATATAAAGTCGCTTTATAATTTTCATAGGCAAAATTCTTCATTTTCCTATGGTCATTCCAGTCGTCCCCTGCGTTTAAGGTTACGCAGATGATTTTCATATTGTCCTTTTCCCAGGCCGTAACCAAGCATCTTCCCGTTGCTTTGGTAAAGCCTGTTTTAACCCCTATGCAATCCTTTTCCGACCTTAAAAGCTTATTATGATTGACAAGGGTAGTTTTCCCCATTTCCTGCCTTTCTATCGTTTTGCTTTTGGTTGAAACAATTTCAGAAAAGGTTTTATCTTTAAGGGCATAGGCAGTTATTCTCGCCAAATCCGTCGCCGTCGTATAATGATTATCCTCAGACAAACCGTGGGGATTAGTAAAGTTTGTATTACTAATCCCCACTTCTTTTGCTTTTTTATTCATTAATTTTGCAAATTTCTTTTCGCTTCCCGAAATATGCTCGGCAATGGCCGTTGCGGCATCGTTTCCTGATTGCAGCATAAGCCCATAAACTAAATTTTCAAGAGTGATTTTCTCTCCCTCTTTAAGATACATTGAAGAGCCTTCCACTGTTGCCGCATGAGGAGAAATTTTTACTATGTCCTCCGCTTTCCCTTTTTCCAGTGCCACAAGGGCGGTCATTATTTTGGTGGTACTTGCCATTCCCATTCTTTTATCGGCGTTTTTCTCAAATAAAATCTCTCCCGTTTGTGCCTCTAAAATTACGGCAGAGGTTGCTGATAGTTCCATTGCAAAACAGGTATTTGGCAGCAGAACCGCAAGCGTCATAAAGAAAATCAAAACTTTTTTCAAAAGAAAAAACACCCTCTTTCATATCCAATATATGAGAGGGTGTTTTTTAGTATTCTTTTTAGATTATTCGGCGTCAGGGAGAGGTTTGTTCTCCTCGTAAGCTTTGATTATCGCCTTTGTTTCGCCCTTCTTTTCCTGACGGGCATCTTTAACTGTTTCAACAAGCTTATCAATTGCAGATGGAACAACATCTAAAACCTTGTCATAAATGCTTGTCTTCTGGTTAACGGACATAACCTTAACTTTGCCGTCTCCGCCTGCAACCAAAAATGCAACAGGAGCAATGGACACGCCGCCACCTGCACCGCCGCCAAAGTTGCTCTTGTCAGGCTCAGTTTTCTTA
This sequence comes from Clostridia bacterium, assembly GCA_017409915.1. GTDB lineage: Bacteria > Bacillota > Clostridia > Monoglobales > Monoglobaceae > SIG454. The sequence goes on along the minus strand of JAFQRU010000020.1, from coordinate 5,100 downwards.
GGGCCGCCATATTCCGAACCGCCCACAGCAAAGCCAAGCTTAACTGAAGAAATCGGAATTATAATTGTTCCGTCAGGGGTCTGAACAGCTTCCCCCACAATTGTGTTTACATCAACGATGTCTTTAATGCTCTGCATTGCCGTATACATAAGGCCTTGAATTGGATGTTGATCTGCCATAATTTTTCGCTCCCTTTATCATTTTTTTCTGTTTTTAATAAGCGCACTTATAATATGCACAAGTCTTACTTTTATTATTCCCTCAGCTTCAATTTTAAATACCTGATTTTCAAAATCGGGATTTATCTCCGTCTCGGGAAAATCAAATATAAAATACTGATTGAATATCTGATAGAGATTTCCGATTGCCCCCCAGATTATTCCGTAGAGCATACCCGTATCAGCCGGGTCACCTGTTCCGAAATCCACTTTTATTTTTATCTTTTTAACCTCTATGCGATAACGCATATCCCGAAAAAGCGTCCACAAAAAAGACTTTTTATCCGAAAGCTTTTTATGTTTTTCGCCTATATCTTCTTCTATGCTTTCTCTTGAAACTTCTTTTTCTTCTCGTTTGTCCTTTTGCTTTACCGTATATCTTATAAGACCGTTTTGAAATCTTATATGAAGTTCTCCGTCTTTATAGGATACATAAACCCTTGTTTTTGTATAAAGAAGAATACCAACAAAGCCCAGCAAAAAGGCGAGAAGACCAAGAATTATCCACAAAACAATCATAAAATCAGCCTTTCTTTAAAAAATGATTACAGACTGTCAATTCCCTCCATAATCTGCTGGCTGTAAAGCTTGTCCTGTCCGTTTTCCTTGATTATAGCATAATCAGGAAGCTCCGTCAAGTCGCTTATCCCGAAGCATCTTAAAAACTCAGTTGTTGTTCCGAAGACCATTGGGCGACCGGGAGTATCAAGTCTTCCTGTTTCTTCAATCAAGCCTCTTTCGATAAGCTTATTTATAACCGCATCGCAGGAAACTCCTCTTATGTCTTCAATTTCGCCTCTTGTTACAGGCTGTTTATAGGCAACGATTGATAAGACTTCCATAGCCGCATTTGACATTGTCTGGGCACGGCGAGGCTCAGCCAGGAGAGATATATATTCAAAATATTCCCCTCTTGTGCACATCTGATACCCGTCTTCAATGCGGATAATGCTTATTCCCCGATGCTCATAGTCATATTTGTCAATCATATCGTTTATAATCTGTTTGGTTTTGCGCTTGTCCATATCAATTATATTGGCAATTTTTTCAAGGGAAACGCTGTCCCCCGCCGCAAAAAGCAAACCTTCAATTATAGCCTGAGCTTTATTTGTTTCCATAATCTTTTCTCCTAATCCTCAATGGTATCAAGGCTTATTTCATCCTCCATGGATACTCTCTTAATATCCATATCATCCATATCGCCTTCAACAACTACCTTTTTAAGCTTAATGAGTTCTAAAACCGCAAGAAAGGATGCAACTGCTTCCGGTCTTGATTTAATCCCGCGGAAGAGCTCAATGAATTTGGTTTTTCCTTTTTCAACAAGCTTTTTCCAGATGTTTGTTACCCTGCTTTTAACCGAAACTTTTTCGTGTCCCACAATCCCCTCAAAGGACTTTTTCGGGGGTGGGAGCTTTCTTTCAAGTTTCATATATGAAACCTTATAGGAAATGAGGAGATTTTCAACAGAAACAGTTGAATAATCAAAAGGCACAACGGGTCTTTCAATATATTCAGGAGCTTTATAAAATCTGGTATAGCCAAGATTTTCTCTGCCTCTTAAATATTCTGCTTTCTCCTTAAACCGCTTATATTCAACAAGTCGGCGAACAAGCTCTTCTCTCGGGTCTTCGCCCTCTTCTTCCTCATCCTCGGCAGGAAGCAAAAGTCTTGACTTAATCTGGAGAAGTGTTGCCGCAAGAACCAAAAACTCACTGGACACTTCAAGGTCAAGCGCCTCCATCTGGGCAATAACCTCTAAATACTGTTCTAAGATTTCGCTTATTGGAATGTCATAAATATTAACTTTGTTCTTTTTGATGAGGGTTAAAAGAAGGTCAAGAGGACCTTCAAACGCCTCAACACGGAAAGATAACTGTTCCATTAAACAAACAACTCCAAAATTAAATTTGACAAAGAATAAAATCCGCCATAAAGTCCCTCTACGGCAAGAGTTAAAAGTCCGCCGAAAAAGGAAAGGTTTATTAAAATGATAAGGACAATGAATCCATATCTTTCATACTGCATCAGCTTAAAATAAATTCTTGTGGGAAGGATTGCGCTAAGCACCTTTGAACCGTCAAGAGGCGGAATTGGAATAAGATTGAAAACACCAAGTCCTAAATTCATAACCGCCAGGGTTTGAAGGATTGTAAAGGCAAGATACCAAAGGCCCTCAACTGCCGTAAAGTTTATTACCAATACCATTAAAAATACTGAAATAAATGCAGTTATAAAGTTTGAAACGGGACCTGCAAGAGAGGTCAGCACCATATCAAGCTTTATGGTTTTCGTTTTAAAATTCCTCGTGTTTATCATAACGGGCTTTGCCCAGCCAAAGCCAAAAAGGAAAAGGCAAAGAGCACCCAAGGGGTCAATATGGTTTATAGGGTTAAAGGAAAGTCTTCCTGTATATTTCGCAGTATTATCCCCTCTTAAATATGCCATATATCCGTGGCTTACCTCATGGATTGTAAGAGATAAAAACACGCAGAAAATTGTTATAAGAAGAGTCAAAAATCCTTCTGCGCTGCTGAAATAGTAAGCAAGTCTGCTCATAAAATCATTCCTTTAAATTAAATCATTCTTTATAATATCTTCATAGGATTCTCTTTTAACCACCACGGTTGCTTTTCCGTTTTTTAGCATAACAACAGGTGGGCGGGGAATTCGGTTATAGTTGCTCGCCATTGAATAGTTATATGCTCCTGTGGTAAGGACAGCTAAATAGTCGCCCTTCTTTGCCTTGGGAAGCTCAATATTCTCAACTAAAACATCCCCTGATTCGCAGCATTTTCCTGCAATAGTTACAGTTTCTTCTTTCTCTCCCAGAGGATTTTCAACCAAGAGAGCGCCGTGTCTTGCGCCGTACATAATGAATCTTGGGTTATCCCCCATTCCTCCGTCAACGCAGACATAGTTTCTTATATCCTTGATTCTTTTAACTGTTCCCACTTTATAAACAGTTATTCCGCTTGGAGCAACGAGAGAGCGGCCCGGCTCCATTAAGATAAATGGGCAAGGGAGACCCTTTTCTTTCGTCTTTGCCTTAACTGTTTTTGAAACGGCCTCGATAAATTTATCAAAATCAACAGGGTCGTCTTCCTCAGTATATTTTATGCCAAAACCGCCACCTAAATTAAGCTCGGAAATTACGATTCCTGTTTCTTTTCTGATTTCATCTATAAAGTCAATCATAATTTCGGCGGTCTCGCAAAACGGGTCAAGCTCGAAAATCTGGGAGCCTATATGGCAGTGAAGTCCTGCTATATTAATATTCTTTTTAATTGACGCATATTTTATAAGCTTAATTGCGTCCCCTGTTTCAATGGCTTCGCCGAACTTTGAGTCAATCTGACCTGTTTTAATAAAGTCGTGGGTATGTGCGTCAACACCGGGAGAAACACGGAACATTGCCTTAACGGTTTTTCCGTATCTTCCTGCAATTTCTTCAATTCTGTCAACCTCGTCACAGTTATCAACAACTATACAGCCGATATCATTCTTGATTGCAAGTTCGATTTCGTCCTCAGTTTTGTTGTTGCCGTGAAAATAGATTTTCTCTGCTGGAAAGCCTGCTTTAAGGGCGGTATAGATTTCTCCGCCGCTTACGGTGTCCACACCTAAGCCTTCCTCCATAGCAACTTTATAGATATATTTACAGGAAAAGGCCTTACTTGCATACAAAACAAGGCCACGGTCTCCATAATATTTCTTCATAGCATTTGCATAGATTCTGCAATTTTTTCTTATGTCGTCTTCGTCCATCATATAAACAGGGGTTCCATAGGTTTCTGCGACTTCCTTAACATCGCATCCGCCCATTGACAGGTTTCCCTTTTCGTTTACACTAAGACAATCCATTATAAAGCTCATTTTTATTCCTCTTTCGTTAAATGCTTAATAAAATAATTCTAACATATCTATATTTCTTTGTCAATTTATTTATATACTAATATCCGTTTCCCATCAGAGCCGTTTGACCCGTAGATTTCTGTGTCTTTTATGTTTTTAAGATAGGCAATTGTGGCGCTGTCAATCACTTCGTTTGGGGCGATTATTGGCACCCCAGGAGGATACGCCCAGAGATAGTCGGCGCAGATTCTGCCCTCTGATTTGGAGCGTGGGACAAGTTCTTTTTCGCCCGACGGTTTTTTCTTGGTCTGCTTCGGTGTTGGATAAATAACCGTCTTAACCTCTTCCGCTTTCAGTTCTTTATCAATTTTAAAGAGTGCCTTTTTAAGTTTTTTAAATGCCTTCTTTTTATCGCAGACTGAGGTCATTGCCAGGGCATAGTTATCATACGCCATTTCAAGCTCAATCTTAAAATCGTCTCTCAACCTTTTCAAAAGAGCTTTTCCCGATATGTTTGTTTTAGCCGTGCTTATAACGATTTTCCCTATATCGCTTTGCTCTTTTATTTCAAGATTTTTAAGGCTCGCCGTTTCCTTATAGAAGCCTTCGAGATTTTTCTTATATGTATCAAAGCTTTCTCTGTTTTTCACACTATCCAGGCAGCCCGAAACAGACGACATCAGGATATAAGAGGGGCTTGATGTGTTAAAAACATTAAGCTTTTCTTTTATCCGCTTTTTGTCAATTCTCTTGCCGTTCAAAAGGAGAAGCGCCGTCTGGGTAAGGCTTGGGAGAGTTTTATGAAGGCTTATTGCAACAGCATCTGCCTCTTTATAAACTCTTTCTTCTTCCCCCATAAATTTAAGGTGGGCGCCGTGTGCCATATCAATTAAAACGGGGATATTATTTTTATGGCAGGCCTTTATAATCCCTTCCGTTTCGCTTATTACACCCTCGTATGTAGGAGAAGTTATAATCACAAGTTTTGCATCGGGATTTTGGAGAATCGCTTCTTCCACTGCTTCTT
>JAFQRU010000137.1 GCA_017409915.1 Clostridia bacterium | reverse complement strand
TAAAACGGAAAATATGACCGTTGTTCTTATAACTCATTATATGGACGAAGCCGCAAAGGCGGACAGAATAGTTGTTGTTGACAAGGGCAAAATTATCCTTGACGGGACACCCAAAGAGGTGTTTTCCAAGGTGGATTTGCTTAAAAAAATCGGCCTTGATGTTCCTCAGTCAACATATCTTGCAACAGAGCTTAAAAAAGCAGGGATTAATGTCCCTGAGGGGATTTTAAACGCCGAGGAATGCAGCAGAGAAATTTTGAAATGTTTGGAAGATGAGTAAATGATTAAGCTTGAGAATGTAACATACACCTATATGGAGGGTGGGCCTTTTGAAAAGACCGCCGTGCATAATATTGATTTAACCATTCCTGACGGACAGTTTATTGGTCTTATGGGCCATACGGGAAGCGGAAAGTCCACAGTTATTCAGCTTATGAACGGCCTTTTAAAGCCAACGGATGGAAAGATAACTGTTGACGGCAGCGAGCTTTGGGCGAAGGATACAAAAATGCGTGATATCCGCTTTAAAGTGGGACTTGTTATGCAGTATCCCGAGTACCAGATTTTTGAAGAAACCGTTGAAAAAGAGATTGCATACGGCCCCAGCAACATTGGCCTTTCAGAAGAAGAAATAAAAGACAGAGTGGCAAAAGCCGCTGAGCTTGTTGGAATTTCAAAGGAGCTTTTATCTAAATCCCCATTTGAATTATCAGGTGGGCAGAAAAGACGAGTTGCAATAGCAGGAATTATCGCCATGGAGCCGAAAACTCTTATTTTGGACGAGCCAACGGCAGGCCTTGACCCGAAGGGCAGAGATGAGATTCTTTATAAAATCAAAGACCTCCAAAAGAGAATGAATATAACAGTTATCTTTGTTTCCCACAGTATGGAGGATATTGCCTCTATGGCGGACAGGATTATCGTTATGAATAAAGGCAGAGTCGCAATGGAAGGAACTCCTGATGAGATTTTTGTTAGGAGCGACGAGCTTATTAATATGGGACTTGATATTCCTGAGGTAAGCAAGATTTGCAATGAGCTTATTGAAAAAGGCTATCCTCTTAAAAAGGGAATATATAAAGTTTCAGAGGCAGTAGAGGAAATACGAAAGCTTAAAGAAAAGAGATGATAAAATGGTTTCCGATATAATTTTAGGGCAATACTTCCCCGGGGCTTCCTTTATTCACAGGCTTGACCCAAGAAGCAAAATCTTAATGATTATTGCCTATATAGCGGCGATTTTTATAATAAATAATCTTTTTGGTTATATAGTTTTGGGGGCATTTTTGCTTATCTCAATTATGAATACCAAAATTCCTGCAAAGTTTATGCTAAGAGGCTTAAAGCCTGTTATGTTCTTTATTGTTTTAACAGGTGCATTCAATCTGTTTTTAACAACAACGGGCAAGGTTTACTGGCATTGGAGCTTTCTTACGGTTACAGACGAGGGGATTAACAATGCAGTGTTTATGATACTCAGACTGTTCTTTTTAATAATGGGAACATCTCTTTTAACCCTGACAACCTCTCCTATAATGCTGACCGACGGTATAGAAAGGCTTTTATCTCCCTTTGGGAAAATCGGCATCCCTCATCACGAGATTGCAATGATGATGAGCATTGCATTAAGATTTATCCCCACTCTTTTAGAGGAGACGGATAAAATCATAAAGGCCCAGACAGCAAGAGGTGCCGACTTTGAATCAGGAAATATTTTAAGACGAGTTAAGGCTATGGTGCCTATTCTTATCCCGCTTTTTATAAGTGCTTTCCGCCGTGCAGACGAACTTGCAACGGCAATGGAATGCAGATGCTATAAAGGCGGAAAGGGAAGAACAAGGCTTAAAGTCTTGAAAATGGGAGCTATTGACTTATTCGGCTGGATATTTATCGTAGTTTTATTTGCGGGAATTATTGCTTGCAATATTTTTATAGTTTGAGGAAAAGAATATGTCAAATTTTAAGATGCAGATTATGTATGACGGCGGAGCATACCACGGCTGGCAGAGGCAAAATAACGGCATAACTGTTCAGGAAGTGGTTGAAAATACTCTTTCCCGTCTTACAGGAGAGGAAATAAGCGTAACAGGATGCAGTCGGACAGATGCAGGTGTCCACGCTCTTTCCTATACCTTAAATTTCTTTTCTAATACGCAAATTCCGCCCAATAATATCCCTTTGGCGTTTAACAATCTCTCAGGGCATAAGGATATAATTGCCCTTGACTGCAAAAAAGTAAGCGACGATTTTTCTGCAAGATTTTCCTGCCAGGGAAAGACATATCTTTATAAAATATGGAACAGTAAAATTGAAAATCCTTTTACGAGTAAGTATAGCTGGTTTGTCCCTTATCGGCTTAATGTTGATTTAATGAAAGAGGGGGCAAAGCATTTTGTTGGAACCCACGATTTTGCAGGGTTTATGGCTCAGGGCGGTTCTCAGAAAACAACAGTGAGAACTGTTAAAAGATGCGAAATTTTTGATAAATATGAATGGGATGAGCAAATCGCCTTGGAGATTGAGGCGGACGCTTATCTTTATAATATGGTAAGAATTATAACGGGAACTCTTGTGGAGTGTGGAATGGGAAAGATTGCGCCAGAAGACCTTCCTGAAATCATAGCAAAATGCGACAGAACATTGGGGGGAATGACCGCCCCACCCGAAGGACTATTCTTAAAAGAGGTTAACTATAAATTTTAAAGGAGGTGTGTCCCTTGAAAATCAATAAAAGAAAACTGTTGTTTGCCATAACAGGACTGATTATAGCCGGAATTTTAATCTTCAATATCCCAGGCATCTATGACTTTTTTATGTATTCAGACCACGAAGAAGTAAGCACTTTAATTGGTGGGGACTATCATCTCGAAAGATATGAAGACGGAATGCTTGCCTATAACAATAACGAAATTTCCTTTGTTTCGGATAAGGGCGAAGTTAAATGGAATGTTACGGTTAAGTCTGCAACCCCAAAGGTATATGTTGAGGATAAGTTCATTCTCCTTGCGGATTTAAGCGGAACGAGCGCCTATCTCTATGAGGGGAAAAACCTTAGGACCACCATAAAAACCAAAGAAGAAATCTTTGCGGCGGCCCTTGACCCAAATGGAAAGGTTGCCCTTGCAACAAAGGCAAAAGGCTATAAAGGTGGCGTAACCGTTTATAATAAAAACGGGGAGAGCGAATATGTTTTCGGAAGCGGAAACGGTTATATAAGCGCCCTTGATATAAGAAAAGATAAGTTTGTTATTTCTCAGATTTCTGCCAAAGACGATGCGATTTATTCAACGGTTGCCTTGGTTGACTGGACGGATAATGAGGAGAAAATCTGCGAAACAAAAGCAGAGGAAATGATTTTTGATATAAAGTTTTTGTCAAACGGAGACTTTGTTGCCGTTTCCGATAAAAGCCTTAGTGGCTACGGCAGACGAGGGGAAATTGACTATACCGTAAGCTATAACGGACGGGAGCTTAAAAACTATAACATTGAAAGTGACGACAATATGGTATTTTGTTTCAGCGGAGACAGAAACGACAGCGTTATAGAGAGCTATTCAAGACGGGGAAAGCTTCGGGGAACAAGAAGCGAAAGCGAAACTGTTTCAAATGTTGATGCCTGTGGCGAGGCGATTTTAATCAGCAGTATGCGAAACATAAAAAGGGTATATCCCGACGGAGACTCTGACGATGCGGTAACATCGCTCCACGATGTTCGAAGAATAAAGCTCTTTAAAAACCGCAGATATGCCTTCGTAACAGGAAACAGCTCTGCAACGGTGGTTAAAGTCAAGAATTAGGGAAAGAAAACACGAAGAAATCCCCGAAAATAAGGGCAACTTTTAGCAGAATAAATAAAAATATGCCTGATTGGGAAAAATTTAACAAAAACTCTTGATAAATTTTCCTAAATAGAGTAAAATATATTTTGTGTGTAAATAATTTATTTTATATAAACGGAGGAATCTAAAATGAACAAGAAAACAGTAGACGATATTATGGCAAAGGGCAAAC
>JAFQRU010000136.1 GCA_017409915.1 Clostridia bacterium | reverse complement strand
TATTTTTTGGAGAATTTTTATGAAATTTGTAATTCAAAGGGTTAAAGAGGCGTCTGTTAGTGTTGACGGCAAAACCGTAGGGGAAATCGGCCACGGCCTTTTGCTCTTTTTAGGTGTGGGCCAAGGGGATACAAAGGAAATTGCGGACAAACTCATTGACAAAATATATAAAATGCGAATCTTTGACGATAGCGAGGGGAAAACCAATTTAAGCTCCGAGGATGTCGGCGCTGAGGTTTTGGTTATTTCCCAATTCACTCTTTATGCAAATTGCAGGAAGGGTAACCGCCCAAGCTTTATTGAGGCGGCACCCCCAAAAGAAGCAAATGATCTTTATGAATATGTTATCTCTCTTTGCAGAGAAAGATTTAAAAAGACGGCGTGCGGAATTTTCGGGGCGGATATGAAAGTTGCTCTTTTAAACGACGGACCGTTTACCATAGTTTTAGATAGCAAGGAGTTCGAGAAATGATTGGAATTATAGGGGCGATGAAACCTGAGATTGACGGAATCAAAGCCATAATTGAAAATAAGAAGATTGAAGTTATAAGCGGAGTTGAATACATAAGCGGAACTGTGGGCGAAACCGAGGTTGTTGCCGCTCAGTGCGGAATCGGAAAGGTTTTTGCCGCAATCTGCGCCCAGACTATGATACTTAGATACGCCCCTGAGAAAATTATCAATGTGGGGGTTGGGGGAACTCTTTCAAAGGAACTCTCAATCGGCGATATTGCCGTTGCAACCGAAGTTGTTCAGCACGATATGGATACCTCTCCTCTCGGGGACCCAATTGGACTTTTGTCAGGGATAAACATTGTTAAAATTCCTTGCGACGAGGCGCTTTCAGCGAAATTTGCAAAGTGTGCCGAAGAGCTTGACATTAAGGTTAAAAGAGGGGTTATTGCCTCAGGAGACCAGTTTATTGCAACGGATATACAGAAGGAAAAGATAAAGGAAAACTTTTCCGCAATCGCCTGCGAAATGGAGGGCGGAAGCATAGGACATGTCTGCTATGTGAATAATGTTGACTTTTGCGTTGTAAGAGCCATTTCCGACAGCGCAGACGGCGAGGCGAATATGGACTATCCTGCATTTATGAAGATGGCGGCGGACAATTCGGCTGAGGTAATTAAAAGATTTTTAAAGAGGTGAGAAGCCGTGGCTTTAAAGAAAAGACACCAAGCAGGCGCTTTAAATTACATAATAAGCTTTTTTATATACAGCGTGGTTTTATGGATTTACAGACTGATTTTTTCTTGGCTGGTAAATCCGAACGGAGTTGAAACGGGGATTCTTTACGGCCCTTATGCTCCTTTCTATGGACTGTGCATAATGCTTGTTATGTTTATTTTCAACTTAATAAAGAAATACGGCAAGGATAAAGACATTAATCCAACACCTATATTGCTTGTTGTTATGTCGGTTGTTCTTTTTGGCGCCCTTGAATTTTTGGGTTCATGGGTTTATGAACTTATTTTCGGGGTTGCCCCTTGGAATTACAACGGAATGCTTTATAACACAAACGGAAGAATTTGTTGTGAAAATACAATTTCTCTTGCAGTTTTTGAACTTATCTGCGTTTATATTGCGCAGCCTTTCCTTAATAAAACCTTAAACAAAATGGGAGACGGCGCAAAAATTATAATTGCTATGGCGATTATCTTTGTTTTGGTAACGGATGTTATTTGTACCTTTATGAAATAGGAGAGAAGATATGAAAAAAGTTTGTATTCTTATCGGATTGCTTATGGTTTTCCTCTGCGGTTGCGACGGAATAACCAAGCAGGAAGAAACCTGGTTTATGGACTTTGATGAAAAGGACAAGGAATTCGGTCAGTTTCAGACAGGCCCCAGGGATGATACAAAAGAATATGAAGCAGAGCTTGACCCTATATATGCGGTGGTTGACGATTATGTATCCTTTATTATGAAGGACGATGCCAAATCTCTCGTCAAGACTTTTTCGGCAAAGCTTATTGAATATCTTGGCTTGGTAAACGGAGTAAGCTTTGAGACTGCTAAGGAAATCGCCGAAGAAAGAGTTCTTGAAACTTTTGAGAAAACGGATATCAAAGACCTTTATGATGGATGGAAAAGCGGAGCATGTGACACGGAGATAACGAGAATACGAATTTTCTCCCAGAGAGCAGAGCTTAAAGACGCATATCTAAACTGCGGAATAAGAATCTTAGATGCAGTGGATGTAGACTTTAAGGTTATCTCGGGTGCAGATGAGCGAAAAGCCAGAATAAGACTTATTAAGAATATGGACGGAAGCTGGGCAGCTGACGCTGACTATTTCTTCTAAAAAAATAAAACTCCTGAAAATCAGGAGTTTTTCTTTTTTATATTTTAAAATATTCGAAAATCTTTCCGAAGTCAAGCCCGCCAAGGGTTGCCTTTTTGTATGCCTTATAGGTTTCCTTGTTGGCCTCGCGAAGCATAGAGGAGGTTACCCCTGTTATATGGGAGAAATATGTTTCAATATACGCCGCGAAAATATCACAATGGCGTATAATTTGCCCGTCAATAGGGTTATATTTATCCTCATTGAAGCTATCGTTTATTTCTTCGGTTGTAAGGTAGACGACCTCGCCGTCTTTTTGGATTTTGGTGGAGAATTCGTCTTTTGTGAAATATTCAAGCTCTTCCTGCCAAGTTTTTGGAATAAGAGGATAGATTGTTTCTTTCATCTGGATATCTTCGATTTCCTTTATAAGCTCGTCAAGCCCCTCTACTGACTTTTTAACAGGGGAAACAATGTCTCTTGTCAAAACTTCGGGGACATCGTGGAAAAGACCGCCGAAGAAGTTGTTGGAAAGTCTCTTTTTGCAAGGGCTCATCCCGCAGGAGCAAAGATAAGATAAAACCGCAACAATAAGCATATGCCCCATAACTGAGGTTGCGGGAAGTCTTGGAGTTTTTGACCATCTCTGCTGGAAACGGAGCTGACCTAAAAGGTTTGCAAAGCTTTTAAGGTTTTCGTTATGAACAAACTCATCGAAATAGGGAAGTTCTTTAAAACTATCAAGTTTAAGGTCGATTTCACGGTGAGTTTTGTCAATTCCGTAGCAGGTGGTGTTATATGGATAAATTATATCAAATTCCCACTTTGTTGCAAGATAGTGGGCGCTTTCCAAAAGCTTTTTCTCGTTTTCGCAATAAGACGGGTCTTCATAGTATCTGCAAAACCTTTCATAAAAGCCGCCGGGGATTTCTTCAAGGTCTTCTTTTAAAGATGCAAGAACCCAATGGTTTATCTGCTCTCCTTTTTCTGCCCTGAGGCGATGGAAAACAGGGGGTTTTATGTCTGTCAAAACCAGTCTGTGTAAAAACTCAAAGATACATCCTTCCGCAAGCAGAAGACGGTCTGTATCCTTTGAAAGACCGGAAAGAGTATATGCATAAATCATTTTGTGAGCCTGTTTATCAAGCTCTGTAAAACCCTTTGCCGGGCGGATATGGTCATTCCACCGCTCAATTGAACCTGCGGTGAAAATAAACTCGATTAAAGATTTTTTCAGCATAAGAAAACCCCTTTTTAAAAACTTATAAAGACATTATACAACAAGTCTGCGAAAAATTCAATTATATATTGACTAATTTTAAAAAATATTGTAAAATTATATAGTAATAATGTAAGAATGCCGGAGGTGTCTTAAATGGCTGGGCAGAAATTCAGGAAAAGGCTTTTTGGCTTCAAAAAGGCCGATGTTTATGACTATATAAGAGAGCTTGATGATAAGTTTGCGCAGGAGAGTCGCGAAAAAGATATGGAAATCGCGAAAATAACTGCGGAAAAAGAGGCTCTTTATGAAAAATATGACGAGCTCCAAAGCAAGAGAGAAATTATTGTTTCTGTCCTTGAAAGAGCTCATGTTGACGCGGACAAATTGCGGGAAGAAGCGAAGAATGATATTCTTGAAATGAAAAAGGTTGCCGAGGCTGAGATTGAAGATAAAAAAGCAGAGGCTAACCGTGAGATTGAGCTTAAACGCCGCGCTCTTCGAAATATGTATGAAAGCGAAACAAGAAAGATTGAGCATTTAAGAAACGAAGTTACCGAGCTTAGACGAAATTCTCTCGAATCAATCCAGCTTTTTGAAAGAGAGCTTGCAGACATTGAGACAAAGCTTGGTTACAGAGAAAGTTCTGCCGCTGAATCTATCGGCGAGGTCCAGAGAGGAAAAGGCATTGAGCCGTTTTCAGGAGTTAAAATTCCGATTAAGGTTATAAGACGCAAAACCGAGGCTATATAATAAAAATGCAAAAGGAGGGGAGTTTTTAAACTTCCCTTTTAAACTGAATGAGAGAAATGTCGCAAATTGGTGACAAAGGGAAAAATGCGACATATTATAGAATGTGGACTGAATTTTCCTGAAAGAAATCAGGAAGGAAGGAGGCAAAGCCCATGGAGGTATATCTTGACAACAGCTCAACGACTAAAATGTTTGATGAGTGCGTAGAAAAAATGAGCGCAGCTATGCGTGAAAATTACGGAAATCCCTCATCCCTTCACAGAAAGGGGATAGAGGCGGAAAAGCTTATTAAATATGCAAAAGAAACTATAAGCGAATCCTTACGGGTAAGCCCCAACGAGATTTTCTTCACATCCGGCGGAACTGAGGCGGATAACTTTGCCATAAGAGGCGCCATAAAAGCTAACCGCGGTAAGCACATCTTAACCACCGCAGTTGAACACCCTGCGGTACTTTCTACCCTTGAATATCTTTCCGAGCGTGGTTATAAAGTGGAAAAGATACCTGTCCGAAAAGACGGAATTATTGATATAGACGCATATTCGAAAATGGTCCGACCTGATACGGTTCTGGTTACGGCCATGTTTGTTAATAACGAAACAGGTGCGGTTATGCCCCTTGCATCTATGAGCAAGATTTTAAAGAGCAAAAACCCAAACGGAATTTTCCATGTTGACGCTGTTCAGGCCTATGGGAAGTTCCCCTTCACGGCGGCGAAAATCGGAGCGGATTTAATAAGCCTAAGCTCCCATAAGATTCACGGCCCCAAAGGCGTGGGCGCTCTTTATATCAAAAATAAAACCAAAATTGCGCCGATTATTTTCGGTGGCGGACAGCAAAATAATTTAAGGCCTGGAACGGAAAATGTTCATGGCATATACGGGTTTGGTCTCGCCTCTGCCCTTTCCCAGAAAAATATTATGGAAAAGGAAGAGAAGATGAGAGCACTTCTGCTTCGCCTTAAAGAGGGGATTGAAAAGAACATTCCCGATATTAAGATTAACACCCCGAAAGAGTGTGCTCCTCATATTTTGAATGTCTCCTTTGCAGGGACAAAATCTGAGGTGCTTCTCCACTCCCTTGAAACAGACGGGGTTTATGTTTCCTCAGGCTCGGCTTGTTCAAGTCATAAGAAAGGCCCAAGCTATGTCCTCTCCTCAATGGGGGTTGACAAAAATCTGATTGACGGAACACTTCGGTTTAGTCTCAGCGAGTTTACAACGGCAGAGGAAATTGATTATGCTCTGGACTGTCTTCTTAAAACAGTAAAACGAAACAGAGCGCTTATGCGTAAATAGATTGAAAGGAAGATACAGATGAAAGCGGATTTATTTCTTTTAAAATACGGAGAGCTTGCTTTAAAGGGTCTTAATAAGCCCATTTTTGAAAAGAAACTCTTAGATAACATTAAGGCTCGCCTTAAAAAAATCGGAAACTTTAATGTCTTTGCGGCTCAGTCCACCATTTATGTTGAAGGAACAGACGGAGCGGATGCGGATGAAACCTTAGAGTCACTTAAAAAGGTTTTCGGCGTTGCCAACATCTGTCCTGCGGTAAGATGCGCAAAGACCCTGGATGATATAGAGAAAACGGCGGTAGAATGCCTTAAAGAAGAGGATCTTGAAGGAAAGACCTTTAAGGTTGAGGCGAAGAGAGAGGATAAAAGCTTTCCTCTTAATTCGCCTGCCTTAGCTGCCGAAATGGGCGGAAGAATTTTATCCCATTTCCCACGCCTTAAAGTTGATGTTCATAACCCTGACATAACTGTTATGGTGGAAATAAGAAGAGATGCTTTTGTTTATACCAAGAAAATTAAGGGCGCAGGGGGAATGCCTGTTGGAACAAACGGAAAGGCGACCATTCTTCTTTCCGGGGGAATTGACAGCCCCGTTGCAGGTTATATGATTGCAAAGAGAGGCGTTCGTCTTGAAGCGGTCCATTTCCACAGCCATCCATATACAAGCGACAGAGCCAAGGAAAAGGTTCTTGATCTTGCAAAAATTATGACAGACTATTGCGGAAATATGAGAGTTCATATTATCCCGTTTACGGATATTCAGCTTGAAATAATCGATAAGTGCCCGAAAGTTCTTTTAACTGTTATTATGCGCCGAATGATGATGAGAATTGCTCAGATAGTTGCAGAAAAAACAGGGGGACAGGCTCTCATTACAGGCGAGAGCATAGGCCAGGTTGCGTCTCAGACAATGGAGAGCTTAAACGCAACAAATAGCGTGGTAACCCTCCCCGTTTTCCGTCCTCTTATCGGAATGGATAAAGAGGAAATCGTAAAGATTTCAAAGGAAATAGGAACATACGAAACATCTATTCTTCCTTATGAAGATTGTTGCACAATTTTCGTTCCGAAGCATCCGAAAACAAAGCCTACAATTGAGGAACTCGTTGAGGCGGAAAAGCTTTATGAAAACTTTGAGGAAATGTTAAAGACAGCAGTAGAGAATGAGGAAGTTATAAAGGTTGGAGAGTAAATATGGAAGAGCTTGTTAAACTTCTTACTGAAAAAAATCTTAAAATAACCTCGGCGGAAAGCTGCACGGGCGGTCTTTTTGCGGCAGGGATAACTGCGGTTTCAGGCTCATCCTCCTGCTTTGACGGAAGCTTTGTAACCTATTCGAATGAGCAAAAGGAGAGACTTTTAGGGGTTAAAAAGGAGACTCTTGATTCTTTCGGAGCGGTTTCCTATCAGACGGCTCTCGAAATGGCAAAAGGGGTTCGGCTTTCCTTTAAAGCAGACATTGGAATCGGAATAACGGGAATCGCAGGGCCCACAGGGGGAACAAAGGAAAAACCTGTTGGCTTGGTTTACGTTGCAATCTCTCATAAAGGGGGAGAGGTTGCCTATAAATGTCATTTTGAAGGTAGCCGTGAAGATGTAAGAAAAAGCGCAGTCTTAAAAGCGAAAAACCTCGCCTTAGACTATGCAAAAAAATGTTGACACGGGTAGAAAATTAGGATATTATTAAACTAGTAGGAAAGGGGTAATGAAAATGAACGATGAAAAGAAAAAAGCGCTGGAAAGCGTTTTCGGACAGATAGAAAAACAGTTTGGTTCAGGGGCAGTTATGCGCCTTGGAGAAAAGCCTGCGGTTAAGATTGACGCAATCCCCACAGGCTCGATTGCTCTTGATGCCGCTCTTGGTATAGGCGGTGTTCCAAGAGGAAGAATTATTGAGAT
>JAFQRU010000019.1 GCA_017409915.1 Clostridia bacterium | reverse complement strand
TGGAATGAAGTTTTTTAAGGTAGGAGTGATAAAATGAACATTTTGCAGATAAATGCTGTTAATGCCATAAAATCAACAGGAAGAACCTGCCTAGAACTTTCTAACTACTTTAACGAAAGAGGAGACCACTGCGTTACGGCTTATTCCATAGGTCCAAGCGTTAATTCGGAAAACGAGTTTATTATAGGCTCTTCTTTTGACAGAAAAGTTCATGCGTTATTTTCAAGGCTCTTTGGAATGCAGGCATATTTTTCAAAAGGTGCTACAAGAAAGCTTACCCGATATATGAAAAAGTTTTCTCCCCAGGCGGTAATACTTCGAAACTTCCACAGCAATTATATAAATCTGCCGATGGTTCTTAAATTCCTTGCTAAAAATGACATTCCTACTGTTGCAGTTCTGCACGACTGTTGGTTCTATACGGGTAAATGTTGTCATTATACAGTTGACGGCTGTTATAAATGGAAAAGCGGTTGCGGAGAATGCAAAAGTCTTAAAAAATATAATAAGAGCTGGTTTTTTGATTTAACCCATAAAATGGTAAAGGATAAGGAAAAATATTTTTCCGCTGTTCCAAGGCTTGGTGTTGTGGGAGTATCGGACTGGCTGACAAATGAGGCAAAAGCGGCTCCTGTTTTTAAAAAAGCCAAAATGATTAAGAGAATATATAACTGGATTAACTTGGAAAAATTCAAGCCCGTTGACAGCGAAACTTTGCGAAAAAAGCTTGGACTTTCCGATAAAAAGGTTATCCTTTGTGTTGCAAGTCTCTGGAGCTATGACAAGGGCCTTAGAACAGTTTTGAAATTATCAGAAAAGCTCTCAGACGATGAAAGAATAGTTATGCTGGGAAATGTTCCTTCGGGGGCAAAGTTAAATGATAAAATAATAAGCCTTCCTGCAACAAATTCTGTTGATGAGCTTATTGAGCTTTATTCTATGGCAGATGTTTTCTTCCAGCCATCTCTTGAAGAAACCTTTGGAAAGGTGTCAGCCGAGGCTCTCTCTTGCGGGACTCCGGTTGTATGCTTTAACTCAACTGCAAATCCTGAGCTTGTTGGAAAGGGTTGCGGAAAAACAGTCGAAGTTGGCGACATTGACGGAGCGAGCGAGGCTATCAAGAAGATTTTGTCCGAGGGTAAAGTTGCTTATTCAAAGGTTTGCAGAGAATTTGCAGAAGAAAACTTTGATATGAGAAAAAATTTATCTGAATATGTGAAATTATTTGAGGAACTAAATTCATAGGTTAAAAGGTGTTTTATGAAAAAGATTTTTTATCTTGGATATTATGATACTCCTGAAAATAAAAGTGAAAAAAGAAATATAGTATTGGCTGCAACCA
Source organism: Clostridia bacterium (assembly GCA_017409915.1). Lineage (GTDB taxonomy): Bacteria > Bacillota > Clostridia > Monoglobales > Monoglobaceae > SIG454. Next base: position 875 of record JAFQRU010000019.1, on the reverse strand, counting down.
ATAAAATGACTTATATAGTTAGTGCTTTGGAAGATTGCGGATATAGCGTTGATCTTATTTCTGCTTCAAATACAAGAAGTAAGAAAAAATGCAGTGCAAAAACCGTAAACATTGGAAGACAAAGCCAGTTATATTTGCCAAAAGCACTTCCCTGGGGCAATAAATTAAGGCGCATGATAAGCGTGTATTATTCCAAATACCGTCTTTTAAAAGATTTGCTTGATTTCTTATCAAAGGGCGATACGCTTATTGTATATCATTCTGTGGCATATGCGTCAATAGTAAAGTTAGTTAAGAAAATACGACAGATAAAGCTTGTCCTTGAAGTTGAAGAAATCTATTCCGATGTTAACGGAAGCAAAAAGGACAGGGCAAAAGAATTTAAAATATTTGATACTGCTGATGCCTATATTTTCCCGACCAAGCTTTTAAATGAAAAGTTAAATAAAAAGAACAAAGATTATGCCATTATTCACGGCACATATCAGGCAGAGAAAGAACTGATGCCAAAAAGCGAATACCGCAAAGAGCGCGGTTGGGACAATGATAAAATCCATGTGGTTTATGCAGGAACATTCGACCCAAGAAAAGGCGGTGCTCTTGCCGCAGTTAAAGCCGGGGAATTTTTAAGCGACAAATATCATCTCCACATAATCGGCTTTGGCGAAGCCCAGCACAAAAATAACATTATTGCTGAAATAGAAAGGATATCCTTGCTAGACGGTTGCAAAGCAAGCTATGACGGACTTCTTTCGGGAGAAGATTATATAAAATATATACAAGGGTGCGACATAGGACTGAGCACACAGAACCCAAAGGCAAGTTTTAACGATACATCCTTCCCGTCAAAAATTCTTTCATATATGGCAAACGGA
>JAFQRU010000135.1 GCA_017409915.1 Clostridia bacterium | reverse complement strand
GCAATAAGACAGAGTGAAATGGAAAAGCTCCAATATAAAGAGCCTACAAAGGAAGAACTTGAAGCGTTTCAATCTCTTATGCAAAGCGAGTTCAAGCGCCTTGCTGAAAATCCTCTTATCTCAGCTTATATCGAAGCAAACAAGGCTTACGACGGCTTGGTAAGACGGGTTAACGGCGTTCTTGCCTATTATATAAACGGCGAGGAAGAGCCTCAGAGCGGATGCGGTGGAAACTGCTCCTCTTGCGGAGGTTGTCACTAAAATTTTAAAAAGGAGAAACCGAAATGGCAGAATTTACTCCTATGATGAAACAGTATTTTGCTGTTAAAGAAGAATATAAAGACTGTATCTTGATGTATCGCCTTGGGGATTTCTATGAGATGTTTTTTGAGGATGCTTTGGAAGCGTCAAGAATTTTGGAAATAACCCTTACAGGAAGAGATTGCGGTCAGGAGGAGCGTGCCCCTATGTGTGGGGTTCCTTTCCATGCGGTTGATTCTTATATTGCAAAGCTTGTTGAAAACGGAAAGAAGGTTGCAATCTGCGAGCAGACGGAAAATCCCGCAGAAGCAAAAGGGATTGTTCGTCGCGAGGTTGTCCGAGTTATAACGCCTGGAACAATTTTGGATTCCTCTGCTCTTGACGATAAAAAGAACAACTATCTTTGCTCTCTTTATGTGGACAAAGCTGGGGTTGGGATTTCCTTTGTTGATATAACCACAGGGGAAATCTCAACAGTTGAAAACGCGGAAACAACTGACCTTGTTATTTTAAACGAAATGGTAAAATATGCTCCGTCTGAGGTTATTGCCAACAAAAATGCAATGGAGAGAGAAGAACTGGTCGAAAAGATAAAAGACAGATTTTCTTGCAGTGTTCTTCCATACAGCGAAGATGCCTATTCTTTCTCCGCATCTCAAAGCAAAATCAAGGAAATTTTAGGCAGTGGCTATAAAGAAGAAATCGAGGGGAAGGTGCATAGCTGTGCAAGCCTTGGGGCGCTCCTTTCATACTTGGAAGAAACTCAGAAAACAGAGCCCAATAACTTAAAAGAGCTTGATATCATTGATGACGGCAAGTATATGGGCATAGACCTTTACAGTATGCGAAACCTTGAACTACTTGAAACTATGCGTGATAAAAAAGCCAAGGGAAGCCTTCTTAATGTTTTAAATAAGACAGTAACCTCTATGGGAAGCCGTCTTATGAGAAAATGGGTGACAATGCCACTTATCAATTGCGGAACAATCCAGAACCGTCATAACGCCGTTGAGGAGTTTTTCAAAAACCCCGTAATGCGTGAGGAAATCAGGGAAGAACTTCGTGGCATAAACGATATTGAAAGAACAATAACAAGAATTTCATATAAGAGCGCAAATTGTAAAGACCTTTTGGGGATAGCCTTCTCCTTTGAAAAGCTCCCCAAGATAAAGGCTCTTATGAAAGATTGCCAGACAGGGGTTTTAAAAGGCCTTTATGAAGGCTTTGACACCCTTTCCGACATAAAAGAGTTAATTGATAATTCCATAAATCCAAAGGCTCCTCTTACTGTCCGCGAGGGCGACCTTATAAAAGACGGTTATAACGAAGAAATTGATAAGACAAGAGTTATAATCAAAGAGGGTAAGCAGTGGATTAAGGATATCATTGACCGTGAAAGAGAAGAGACGGGCCTTAAAATTAAAGAGGGATATAACCGCGTTTTCGGTTATTATCTTGAAATAAGCAAGGCAGAAAAAGGAGATGTTCCTCCTCACTTTATAAGAAGACAGACTCTCGCTAACTGTGAAAGATACATAACAGAAGAAATTAAAGAAATTGAAGATAAAATCGTTGAGGCAGAGAGCAGTATCGTTGCTATGGAATATGAAATGTTCTGCCAGATACGAGAAAAGGTCGGAAGCGAAATCTCCCGAATTCAGAAAACGGCAGAGGTTGTCGCAACCATTGATGTTTTGACCGCCCTCGCTTTTGTTGCCGAGAAAAACGGATACACAAAGCCAAAAATGAATTTAGGGGACAAGCTTTTTGCAAAAGATGCAAGACACCCCGTTGTTGAAAAACTTGGAAGTCGGAATATGTTTATTCCTAACGATATAAACATCGATTGCCAAAGCAATCAGGTCCTTGTTATAACAGGGCCTAATATGGCGGGTAAATCAACCTATATGAGACAGACCGCCCTACTTTCGGTTATGGCCCAGATGGGAAGCTTTGTTCCCGCCAGCGAGGCTGAGCTTGGAATCGTTGACAGCATCTTTACCCGTGTGGGTGCGTCGGACGACCTGTCCGCAGGTCAGAGTACCTTTATGGTGGAGATGAGCGAGGTTGCTTATATCCTTGACAACGCAACGAAAAACAGTCTTATAATCTTAGACGAAATCGGCCGAGGAACAAGCACCTATGACGGTCTTAGTATTGCCTGGTCGGTGGTTGAATATCTTGCTGACAAGAAAAAGTGTGGTGCGAAAACCCTTTTTGCAACCCACTATCGCGAGCTTTTAACTCTTGAAGAGAAGATTGAAGGGGTTAAGAATTATTGCATTGCGGTCCGCAAGCAAGGGGACTCTATAACCTTCCTTCGAAAGATTATAAGAGGCGGTGCCGACGGAAGTTATGGCGTTGAGGTCGCAGCTCTTGCCGGTGTTAAAAAGGAAGTAACCGAAAGGGCGAAAACCATACTCCGCGAAGTAGAGGAGAGAGAGGGAATAAAAAGCGCAAGCACGAACCCGAAATTCGCTCCTAAACAACGAGAAAGCGAAATGCAGATGAGCTTTATGGAAAGCGGAGTTAATACAGAGATAATTGACGAAATTAAAAACATAGATATTGATTCAATGACACCAATGGGAGCACTTACAAAGCTTTATGAGCTTAAAGCGAAAGCAAAAAACGGATAAGGTGGTGAAATAAATGGCAGACATTAAGGTTCTTCCTCAAAATATTGCTGATAAGATTGCGGCGGGAGAGGTGGCAGAGCGCCCCAGCGCAGTGGTTAAAGAGCTTGTTGAAAACTCTATTGACGCAAAAGCAACATCAATTGAAGTTGAAATTGAAAAAGGCGGAATTAAATACATAAGAGTTACGGATAACGGCTGCGGAATAAAAAAGGACCAGGTGGAAACTGCCTTTATGCGCCATGCAACAAGCAAACTCCGCGAGATTGAAGACCTTTATTCAATCGGAACAATGGGATTTCGTGGCGAGGCCCTGTCCAGTATTTGCGCCGTGTCAAATGTGAGAATAATAACAAGAAACGAGGATGAAGAGGAAGGAACAGTAATGGAAATTTCCCGAGGCATCCCTTCTCCCAAAGAGGAGATTGCCTGCAACCGAGGAACCATTATGGAGATTTCCGACCTTTTTGAAAACATCCCTGCAAGAATGAAATTTCTTAAAAAGGACTCAACAGAAGCAGGCTATGTTGCGGATATTTTGGGAAGGATTGCTATGGCAAACCCGACAATCGCCTTTAAATATATCTGCGACGGAGCGGAGATTTTCTCAACCTCAGGGGACGGAAATTTAAAGAATGTTATTTTAAATGTCTATGGTCTTGATTATGCCAAGGGCCTTTTGGAAGTTGACTATGAAAAGGACGGCGTTCATATTTTCGGCGTATGTGGAAAGAGTGACCTTGCCAGAGGAAACCGAACAAGGCAAACTCTTTTCGTTAACGGAAGATATATAAAAAATCATGTTATCGCAAAGGTGGCCGAAGAAGCATACAGAAACTCCATTATGGTTGGAAAGTTCCCATTTTTCGTGCTTAACATAAATTTATCTCCTGCTCAGGTGGATGTTAATGTTCATCCTGCAAAAACGGAGATTAAGATTGCGGATGAAAAGAAGGTTTATGACATTGTCTATTCGGCGGTAAGCCAGGCTCTCTCTATGGGGGTTAAAGAGCAGGTGCAGGAAAAGACCTCGCCTTATGAATATAAAGAGGCTCCCAAAGAAAGTTCCCAGTTTAAAATGCGCCTTCCGTTTTTTACTGGCAGCAAAAAAGAGGAAGTGGACACAAAAACCATTGAGCAATTCATTGAGTTGACAACGCCTAAAAAAGAGGAAAATGTTTTTAAAGAAGAAACGGCAGAGGATGTTTTTGAGTTTATTGAAGAAAAGGAAGAGGAGATTCCTTACTCTGTAATCGGGCAGATTTTTGATACATATGTCTTAATTCAAAGAGGGGAAGAGGTGATCTTCATTGACCAGCACGCCGCTCATGAAAGGTTCCGTTTTGAAAAGCTTCTTTCAGACTATAAGGAAAAGAAGAGCTTTTCCCAGATGCTCTTAGTTCCGATAGTTATGAATTTAAGCCCTAGCGAAATGGAAACATTTAAGGAAAACCAAAGGGTTCTTATGGATTTCGGTTTTGAGGCAGAGGAATTTGGAAATGACGGAATTATCATAAGACAGACTCCAATTTTATCGGGAGACGAAGAAATCAAAGGCCTTATGTCTGAAATGATAGAGGCTTTGGAAAAAGGATTCAAAAACTCTCTCTGGGATTTTGAAGAGAAAATGATAGATATGATTTCCTGCAAATATGCAATCAAGGCTAATAAGAAATTGTCCTCTCAGGAAATGGAGGATATTGCGAAAAAGACCTTTGAGCTTATGAAAAACGGGAAAGGATCATGTCCACACGGACGGCCAATCGCGGTTTCTCTTTCCAAGCAGGACTTTGAAAAAATGTTTAAGCGTATAGTATAAAAATTAAAGGAGGGGCAGAGATGAAAAGCAAAATTCTTGCAATCGCAGGGCCGACTGCGTCAGGAAAAACTGCCCTATCCATTGAACTTGCAAAGCGGTATAACGGGGAAATCGTCTCCTGCGACTCAATGCAGATTTATAAGGGGATGAACATAGGAACGGCCAAGCCGACCGAAGAAGAAAAACAAGGCATCCCCCATTATATGATTGACATTATCTCCCCCAATGATAATTTCAGCGTGGCGGAATATGTAAATCTTGCGAGAGAATATATTGACGATATTCTAAGAAGAGGAAAGCTCCCCATTTTAACAGGTGGGACAGGCCTCTATCTTGACAGCGTTATAAACAACACCAAGTTTTCCGACGCAAAAGAGGATGCAGATTATAGGGAGTCCCTTTATGATCTGGCGGGAAAAGAGGGGAATGGAGCAGTTCATAAACTTTTAGAAGAAATTGACCCTCTTTCAGCCGAGAAAATCCACGAAAATAATTTAAGGCGGGTTATTCGCGCCCTTGAAATTTATAAGACCACGGGGAAAACAATGACTCAGGTTAACATTGAGTCAGAAAGAGAATCACTTTATGATGCCCTTATAATCGGGATTGATATGGACAGAGAGCTCCTTTATGAAAGGATAAACAAAAGGGTTGATATAATGCTTGACCATGGCCTTTTGGATGAGATTAAGGCTCTTATGAATAAGGGTTTTGACAAAAGCTCCACCGCCTTTCAGGCAATTGGCTATAAGGAATTTATCTCCTATTTTGAGGGAGAGATTTCCTTCCCCGAAGCAGTTGATAAAGTTAAGCAGGAAAGCCGTCGCTATGCAAAACGGCAAATGACCTGGTTTAGGCGGAACGAGAACATAAACTGGATTGTATTACAAAATGATTACAGTTATGATAAAATTGTAAAAAACAGTTGTATGTTGACAGACAAGTTTGGTATAATTAAGAATGAAGGAGTGCCCTATGAAGAAAACAGTGAAAAAGCGTAAGAAAAAGCTTACAGGCAAGACTTTTCTTTTGTGCCTCTTTTTGATTTTTGCCGTTTATATGGGGATAAACCTTATTATAAACTCAGGTGGCAGCATAACTACCTATATGGCAAGAGAGGGCGAAATTTCCGAAAGCTTTACGGTTGACGGATATATCTTCAAGGACCAGACGATTATAAACGCAACAGCCTCCGGTTATCTTGAATGCACAGTAGAGGAGTCAGGAAGAGTGGGCAAAGAGGGCACCGTTGCATATATCTATGAAAAAGAAATTCCCGCAGAGGAGAAAAACCGCATTAAAGAAATTGATGCTAAAATTAAGGAACTGAAAGAGAACGACAGAAGTATGTCGGCCTCTGAAAATGACTCAGTTCGACTTGAACAGGACATTTTAAAGGCGGTGGTTTCGCTTCCTGCGTTAGTTCGGGATAACAATATGGCGGAAATTTTCAAAGTAAGGAAAAACCTTGACAGCGTTGCCAATGCAAGAGGAAAAATTTCAGGGGCAGGAAAAAGCGCCAAAGAGCAGATAGAAGAGCTTACCCGCGAAAAAGCAACTCTTGAAAGCAAAAATGATATGTCAAAGGTGGCTGTTAAAACCCCTGTGGCAGGGTCCTTTACTGCAAGAGTTGACGGTCTTGAAGAAACTCTTGACGACTCTAAGATAGAAGAAATAACCCAAGGATATCTGAAAGACATAAAGGTTAAAGAGAATAAAAAAGAGGAGAATGTCTTTGTTAAAAAGGACGCTCCGATCGGGAAAATTGTTGACACTTATACCTGGTATATGGCGGCAATAATTGATAAGGATATTGCCGAGAATCTGAAAGTCGGCGACGGTATTCGACTTAAATTTTTAGATTCAAGTGATAACATAATAAACGGCAGTGTTTATAAGATTGCGGATGAGCATGACGGCAAGGTTGTTCTTGTTGTAAAGTCCGCAGGATATGTGGACAACCTTTATTCAATTTCCACGGCGAAAATTGATGTTATAATGAGAACCCACGAGGGAATGAAAATTCCGTCAAAGAGCATCAGAGTCAAGGACGGGGAAAAGGGAGTTTATATCCTTTCAGGAAACAAAATAAAGTTCCGAGGTGCAAAGGTTCATTATATGGATGACGAATGGGCGATTGTTTCAACAGAAGAGAAAAACTCCATAAAGCTTTATGACAGCGTTATTGTCAGCGGGTCTAAAATATACGAAGGCAGGGTCGTGAGATAATGGGCATTTTAGAAAACATTAAAGAAGTTGAGAAAAAAATTGAAAATGCTGCAAAATCCGCCGGACGAAAAAGGGATGAAATAACCTTGATCGGCGTGTCAAAGACCAAGCCTGTCTCTCTTATAAAAGAGGCAGTAGGCTGCGGAATCCGTGTTTTAGGGGAAAACAGAGTTCAGGAGATAATGGAAAAGTTTGACCATATTGAAGGGGCTGTCTGGCATTTAATCGGTCATCTTCAAAAAAATAAGGTCAAATACATAATTGATAAGGTTGACCTTATCCACTCCGTTGATTCTCTTGAACTTGCAAAGGAAATTGATAAACAGGCAAAGAAGTTTGACAAGGTCCAGAAAATCTTAATTCAGGTAAATATATCCGGCGAAGAAAGCAAATTCGGTCTTCCAAAGGAAGAGGTGCTTCCCCTCTTAAATGAGGTAAAAAGCCTTGAAAATGTGAAGGTTAAAGGTCTTATGACTATGGCCCCCTTAGGTGCAGGAGAGGATGAACTTCACGAGATTTTCGGGGGACTTAAAAAACTTTCTATTGACATTAAAGAGAAAAAAGTTGATAATATAGATATGGAAGAACTTTCGATGGGAATGTCGGGAGATTTTGAAATCGCCATCTTGGAAGGGGCCACTATGGTCCGCGTAGGGACAGGCATATTCGGACACAGAGAATAATTAAAATTTTATATATTTTGGAGGTATACATAATGAGTTTTGTAAACAAGCTTTTAACAATGATTGGATTTAATACGGAAGATGATCTTGATGATGAATTTTTCGATGAATCAACAGAAAATAACGGTGCCACAATAGGCTCAAAATTTGATGCAGAAAGCGAAGTTACAACTGACGGCAAAAAGAACAAGGTTGTTAAAATCCATACAACAGCACAGCTTAAACTTGTTGTTATGCAGCCTGAAACTTTTGATGATGCAAGAGATATTGCAAATCATTTAAAGAACAAAAAGCCGGTTGTTATGAACCTTGAATTTGTTGAAAAGGATATCGCAAGACGAATTGTTGACTTTTTAAGTGGTGCGGTTTATGCTCTTGACGGAAATATCCAGAAGGTATCTAACGGAATTTTCATTATAACTCCTTATAATGTTGGAATTATGGGCGACTTTAAGGACGAGCTTCGCAACAAGGGTATCTTCCCTTGGGGCAACTAATTTCCTATGCCGCAAAAAGATGAAACTAAGCTTTTGCTTTCAAAGGCCCAGGACACCATAGATATCTGCGAAAACAAATATATGGTTAAGTCTGTGGGCTTTTTAACCCCGTCTGAAAGAGTGTTTTTACAGAAAAGCTTGAAGAAACCGTATTCGGCAAAGACAATGTTTTTCGGGGGATATGACGAGGCGGAGCGAACTTTGTTTATTGCTTTCCCCGAATATGTTTCCGAGGAGGAGGCGAAAGAGGAGCTTTGCGCCCTCTGCGTTACGGCGAGAAATTTGGGGGAAATGAGCCACCGCGACATTTTAGGAAGTCTTATGGGGCTTGGAATTAAGCGTGAAATGGTTGGGGATATTGTTCTTTTGGAGG
>JAFQRU010000004.1 GCA_017409915.1 Clostridia bacterium | reverse complement strand
GGAAAAAGCACAACCACAATAATCCTGACGATACAGGTTATATTGGGAGGATAATTCAATAGAACGCTTATAACCATTCTTCTTTTTAAAATCAGAATATAGATAATTTGCGCCATATTTCTCAGAAAGTTCTTTCCCGATTTTATTAAGGAGTTGTTCATCTTTTAAAGGACTTATCGAAAGAGTGGTTGTGAAATAATCAAACTCGGCCTCTTTTGCCATTTTTGCTGTTTCTTCAAGGCGTAAGGTAAAGCATTTTTCACACCTTTTATCTCCTTCGGGAAGATTTTCAAGACCCTTTACTGCATCATAAAATCTTTCGCTTTGATAACCGACATCAATAACCTTAGTCGAAAGCCCCATTTCACTGACGAGGCGTTGTTGCTCCAAAAGGCGTTTGTTAAACTCTTCTTCGGGATAAATGTTAGGATTATAATAAAGAATTGTTATATCAAAATATTCTGATAAATATTCAAGAACATAACTGGAACAAGGGGCACAACAGCTATGAATTAAAAGCCTGGGTTTTGTACCGTTTAAGCTGTTTAAAACCGCATCAAGCTCCCTTTGGTAATTGATTTTCATTTTATACCTCGTACATTGCAACAATTTTTCCGTGGTAGAGTGTGTGGATATCCCCTGAATTATAGAACGCTTCTTTCATCTGGGGGTTTATAAGTACCTCTTCCATTCTTTGCGTATAAATAACCTTGCATTCAATGACTAATGAATGGCATTTGATAGCAGGAACATCAACGACTTTTCCGTCAATAAGATCAAAACCGCACTCTTTTATTTTATCAAAATCTCTTCCTGATTTAGTTCCGCAAAAAACAAGTTCCTTTTTCATGGAGTCATCAAGCGGAACAGTAACGGAAAACTCGCCTGTCTCATCGAGAGCATTTTTGGTATATCTGCTGTCACGAACCATTGTTATAAAAACATCTTCGTTCCACTCAATACCTATATTTCCCCAGGAAATCGTCATGGTATTGACTTTTCCGTTGTGTTTAGTTGTTAAAAAAGCACCTTTTTTAAGATGAGATAAAATATCCATAAATTAAACCTCCTGTTTAATCTATATTCAGGAAATCCTGTTCACTTTCGTTCTTTTTAAGGCGCCCCATAAGATTTGAAAGAGCCACTTTTACATCTTCTCCCTCAAATAACACCTTATAAGCCTCATTTATAATAGGTAATTCGACGCCAACTTTATCGGCAAGTTCTTTAACGGCGCGACAAGTTTTAACGCCCTCAACAACCATATTTACCTCTTTTTGAGCTTCTTCCAGGGATTTACCCTGACCTATTAATCTTCCTGCTCTTAAATTTCTTGAATGAACGCTCATGCAGGTAACGATAAGGTCTCCAACACCGGAAAGGCCGTTAAAAGTTTCGCTTTTTGCACCAAGAACAACACCGAGACGCTTCATTTCAACCAGACCTCTTGTCATAAGAGCTGCTTTTGTATTATCTCCAAGGCCCATTCCGTCTAAAATTCCGCAACAAAGGGCAATAACATTTTTGATACTGCCACCAAGCTCAACACCCTTTATATCAGGATTGGTATATACTCGAAAACTTGGATTCATAAAAATATTCTGAATATATTCAGCAATCTCCATATCATCGGATGCAACAGTGTTTGTTGTGGGAATACCTCTTGAAACCTCTTCTGCATGAGAAGGACCGGACATAACTGCAATACGACAGTTAGGGATTTCTTCTTTTATTACTTCGGACATTGTATAATATGTCTCTTCTTCAATTCCCTTTGCGATATTTAAGATTATCTGTCCGTCAGCAACAACAGGAGCCAAAACCTTTGCGGTATTTCTTACGGCATGTGACGGGGAAGCCATAACTATAATATCTGAGCCTTTACAGTCGTTTATATCAGATGTTAAGATCATCGCTTCATCAAGCTTAACTCCGGGAAGAAAACGCATATTTTCTCTGTTTTTACGGAGCTCATCACTCTCCTCTTTAAAGAAAGACCAAAGGGTTACATCATGACCGTTCTTTAAAAGCATAACAGCAATTGCGGTTCCCCAACCGCCGCTGCCAACAACACTGATTTTAGCCATTTTGCTTCCCTCCTTTTGAGAAACTTAATTTATTTTCATTCCCGTTTAAAAGTCTTACGATATTTTTTCTATGCATAATAATCGCAAGTCCACCTATTATTATCGAGAATATTATATAAGGAATATCTATTCCGCGGAACAAAAATCCTAATAAAAATACTAAAACGGCTCCGATGATACTGCCGAGGGATACATATTTTGTGGTCAGCATTATTAAAACGGATAAAATAACCACAAAAACGCCTATTCTCCAATCGGCAAACAGACAAGCAACCGCAGACACTGCTACTCCTTTTCCGCCTTTAAAACCGAAATAAATCGGGAAATTATGGCCTAATACAACACCGATGCTTGCAACATAGACTGCAATTTGCTCATTTAAAAGAGCTTTTGCAATCAAAATTGAGATAACTGCCTTTAACATATCTCCTAAAAGAACAACAATTGCCGCACCTTTCCCTAATGTCCGAAGAGTGTTTGTTGCTCCTGCGTTTCCGCTTCCAAAATCTCTTATATCTTTTCCTGTTTTGATTTTACTGAAAAGAATTGAGGTGCTTATACTTCCTAAAAGATAAGCAATAAGAAAAATTATCAAAAACTTAGCCATTGTATTTTTCACCTTTTTCACGAATGATAAATTTAAGAGGTGTTCCCTCAAAGCCAAACTTAGCTCTTATCTGGTTTTCAAGATATCTTATATAAGAATAATGAGCAAGTTCAGAATTATTGACAAACAGAACAAAGGTCGGAGGTTTAATTCCGCTTTGTGTTCCATAGTAGATTTTAAGCCTTTTTCCTTTATCAGAAGGTGGCTGAACCATTGCAACGGCATCATTTATAACATCGTTTAAAAGTCCGGTTGAAATGCGCTTTGTGTTTTCAGCAAGAACGGTCTTAATCATATCGAATAAATCGTTTACTCTCTGACCCGTTTCTGCGGAAATGAAAATCGCAGGGGCATACATCATAAAATTAAGCCCTTCTTTAACGCGCTTTTTAAACTCGTTCATAGTATTCGTTTCTTTATCAACCAAATCCCATTTATTTATGGCAATTATACACGCTTTGCCCTGTTCATGAACATAACCGGCAATTTTTGTATCCTGCTCAGTTATTCCTTCCGTTGCGTCAATCATTATAACGCAAACATCAGCCCTTTCAACTGCGCCAAGAGCACGAACAACGCTGTATCTTTCAACATCTTCGCTGATTTTTCCCCGTTTTCTCATTCCTGCCGTATCGATTATTATATATTCCTGACCATCCTTTTCAAAACGGCTGTCAATTGCATCTCTTGTTGTTCCTGCAATATCGCTTACAATAACTCTGTTTTCGCCAAGAATTTTATTTGTAAGAGAGGATTTTCCTGCGTTCGGCTTACCTACAATGGCAACATGGATAATCTCGCTCTCATCTTCCTCTTCCAAATCCTCAGGGAAATATGAAACTATCATATCAAGTAAATCTCCCACCCCAAGTCCGTGTATTGAGGATACGGCAACCGGGTCACCGAGGCCGAGATTATAAAACTCATAAGCTTCCATTGGAAGTTCCCCAGGAGCATCAGCCTTATTACAAACCAAAATAATAGGCTTATTGCTCTTTTGAAGCATTGCAGCAACATCTTTGTCTGCCGCTGTGAGCCCATCTCTTATATTTACCATAAAAAGAATGACATCTGCCATAGCGATAGCGAGATTTGCTTGTTCTCTCATCTGGGAAAGTATAATATCCTTGCTATAAGGCTCAATACCGCCAGTATCAATCAAGGTAAAGTGTTTTCCAAGCCATTCAGCATCCCCATATATTCTATCACGGGTAATACCGGGAGTATCTTCAACTATGGAAATTCTTTTTCCTGTTATTTTATTAAAGAGGGTGGACTTACCCACATTAGGGCGTCCAACGATTGCAACTGTAGGTTTCATAAGTATCCTCCTAACTGAGAAGTGTATCTAAAAAGTCAAATCCGTCATTATGGTTTACGACAACCTTAACATTGAGTTCCTTTTCGACTTCTTCAAGTGTTATGTTGTCTAAAAATATATCTTCGTCATGCCGGAGCATTGAGCTCGATATAACCAGCGTTTCTCCTAAGGGTTTCCCTTTAAGCTGTCTTATAAGGTCGCCTCCTGTAATAAGGCCTGTTACAGTTATTTTATGGCCGAAGAAATCGTTTTCTATTTTATAAACATGGATTTTCTCGCCACTAAGTTTTTCAGTAAGGCTTTTTATAAAATCATAAGAAATAACGCCTGTGGCAATAGATTTTTCAGTTTTAACAATATTATTTTCTGCAAGTCTTAAAGCACTTTCAAATTCATCCTGAAAAGATGCGCAAAGACCGACACCGTTTTCAATCTGCGGGAAACCGAAATATTCTTCAGCCTTCGGAATTGGTTTGCCAGCCGTAATATAAAACTCGTCGCTTAAATAAAACAGGTTTGTTCCTACTTTTTCTTTAAATATTCTCTGCCATTTTTTAACCTGTTCGATTACCTCCGCTGCACTTTCCTTTGTAAAAGGCATCATCTCAGGCAAGTTTTCGCGATAATCAGAAATTCCCACCGGAACAATTGAAACGCTCTCGATTTCAAAGCAAAATTCGCTTAAATCCGTAATCGTTCTTTCAAGCTCTTCTTTATCATTATACCCTGGGCAAAGAACAATCTGGCAGTTAAGGTTAAGCCCGCCCTGAGCGAGTTTTCGCAGTTGGTCCATAATCTTCCCTGCGTTTTTGTTATTGAGCATCTTTTTGCGAAGATCAGGATTGGTGGTATGGACAGAAACATTTATTCTTGGAAGGTTATACTCCAATATTCTGTCTAACTCTTTATCTGAAAGATTGGTAAGGGTAACATAGTTTCCCTGTAAAAACGAAAGCCTGTAATCGTCGTCTTTAAAGTAACAGCTTTCTCTCATATTAGGGGGAAGCTGG
>JAFQRU010000134.1 GCA_017409915.1 Clostridia bacterium | reverse complement strand
TCTCTCGGAGTATGCGATATGCTTGGGGGAGATATAAAGGAGGCTCTTCCTTTTGCCTGTGCTCTTGAATGTATTCATACATACTCCTTAATTCACGACGACTTACCTTGTATGGATAACGATGATTTAAGGAGAGGAAGACCTACCAACCATAAGGTTTTCGGAGAGGCAGCAGCTCTTCTTGCAGGAGATTCCCTTTTAAATCTTGCCTTTGAAATTATGTCGTCAGCAGGAATTGAAAGCGGAAAGACTGTTGAAATTATTAAAACTGTTTCCAATTTGTCGGGAACAGAAGGGATGATTGGCGGTCAGGTCGTAGATCTTTTGTATGAAGAGAAAAGCGATGCAACCCAAGAGGTTCTGGAATATATCCACACGCATAAAACAGGTGCGCTCATCTTAGCGGCGACCCTTATAAGTGCAATCTGCGCTGACGCAACCGAAACGGAAAGAGAAAAAATAGTCGAGTTCGCTCAGAATTTGGGCTTGGCTTTTCAGATAAAAGATGATATACTTGATTTTATAGGCGACGAAGAGCTTTTAGGAAAGCCTGTGGGCAGCGATGAAGAGAATAACAAAACTACTTTTGTTACTCTTATGGGACTTGAAAAAGCAAAAGATGCCCTAGAACGAACTACCATGGCCGCAAAGGCCGCACTGGATATTTTCGGTGATAAAAACAGCTTTTTATGTTCTCTTGCAGATTTTCTGCTTGAGAGAAACTTTTAGATACACAGGAGGAATTTTATAATGGTGAAAATTACACTAAGAGATGAAGTTAAAGAATTTCCGAAAGGCATAAAATTAATTGAAATTGCAAAGGAAATAAGCGAAGGCCTTGCAAGAGCAGTTTTGGTTGCAGAAGTTGATGGAACTGTTCGCGAGCTTTCTTATGAAATAAATGAGGATTGCACAGTTAATTTCCTGACATTTAACGACGAAGCAGGTAAAAACGCATACCGTCATACAGTTTCTCATATTCTGGCTCAGGCGGTTAAAAGATTATATCCTGAGGCGAAACTTGCAATCGGTCCTGCTATTGAAGACGGGTTTTACTATGATTTTGAATTTGAGACCCCTGTAACTGCGGCCGAATTTGATAAAATTGAGGCCGAAATGAAGAAAATCATCAAAGAAAATCTTCCACTTGAAAGATTTGAACTTCCAAGAGCTGAGGCCATTAAGTTCATGGAAGAAAAAGGCGAAAGCTACAAGGTTGAGCTTATAAATGACCTTCCTGAGGATGCAATTATCTCTTTCTATAAGCAGGGCGAATTTACTGACCTCTGCGCAGGCCCACATCTTATGTCAACAGGAAATGTTAAGGCAATTAAACTTCAAAGCGCTGCCGGTGCATATTGGAGAGGGGACGAAAAGAATAAGATGCTTACCCGTATTTACGGAACAGCGTTCCCGAAAAAGTCTGACCTTGATGAATATCTTGAAATGCTTGAAGAAGCGCGCAAGCGCGACCATAATAAAATTGGCAGAGAACTTGAAATTTTTACAACTGCGGACTGTATCGGACAGGGTCTTCCGATTATGCTTCCAAAGGGTGCAAAAATACTCCAGATTCTCCAAAGATTCGTTGAAGATTATGAAGATTCTCACGGCTGGGTAAGAACAAAAACACCTTATATGGCCAAGAGCGATTTATATAAGATTTCAGGCCATTGGGATCACTATCAGGACGGTATGTTCATTTTTGGAGATGAAGAAAAGGATAAAGAAGTTTTTGCTCTTCGTCCTATGACTTGCCCATTCCAGTATCAGGCGTATCTTAACAAAATGAGAAGCTATCGTGATTTGCCACTTCGTTACGGCGAAACATCGACCCTTTTCAGAAATGAAGCGTCAGGCGAAATGCACGGCCTTATCCGCGTAAGACAGTTTACAATTTCAGAGGGACACTTAATGTGCACACCAGAACAACTTGAAGAAGAGTTTAAGAGCTGTGTTGAGGTTGCGACATATATGCTTAAAACCTTAGGTCTTTATGAAGATGTTTCTTACAGATTCTCT
>JAFQRU010000133.1 GCA_017409915.1 Clostridia bacterium | reverse complement strand
CGATTTGGAACTTGTTCCTGTTATAAACAAAATTGATTTGCCAAGCGCACAGCCGGAGGTTGTTCGAAAGGAAATTGAAGATGTTATCGGCATAAATGCGGATAAGGCGCCACTCATTTCTGCTAAAAACGGAATAAATATCGAAGAGGTTTTAGAGAGAATAGTTGAGCTTGTTCCGCCTCCAAACGGAGACTGTGAAAAGCCTCTTAAAGCCCTTATTTTTGACTCATATTATGACAGCTATAAAGGGGTTATCGTCTATGTCAGAATAATTGACGGAAAGCTTACCCCGGGAACAAAAATCAAAATGATGGCAACAGGGGCAACCTTTGATGTTGTTGAGGTTGGCTATCTCCACCCGACAGGGATGCTTCCATCCAAAGAGATTAAAGCCGGAGAAGTTGGCTTTATTGCGGCCAGCATTAAGGATGTTCATGAAGTCCATGTGGGAGACACGGTAACGACTGTTGAAGGGGGAAGCCCTGAGGCACTCCCGGGATATAAAGAAGTTAAGCCGATGGTTTACTGCGGTATTTATCCTGCCGACGGCGCAAGATACGATGATTTAAGAGATGCACTTGAAAAGCTCAGACTTAACGACGCGGCACTGAGCTTTGATGCAGAAACCTCTGTTGCGTTGGGATTTGGTTTCCGATGCGGATTCTTGGGACTCTTGCATATGGAAATTATTCAGGAAAGATTAGAGCGAGAATATAATCTTGATCTGGTAACAACTGCTCCATCTGTTGAATATAAGGTTATAAAGACGGATAAAACGGTTGAAAATATTTCAAACCCAACTAACCTTCCTGAATCCAGCGTGATTGACTATATGGAAGAGCCTATTGTCCACGCAGACATTATGACTCCGAGAGAATATGTGGGAAGCATAATGGAGCTTTGCCAGGACAGAAGAGGAACATATCTTGATATGGAATATCTTGACGAAACCCGCGTAACATTAAAGTATGACCTTCCTTTAAACGAGATTATATATGATTTCTTTGACGCCTTGAAGTCAAAAACAAGAGGCTATGCTTCTTTTGACTATGAATTCAAAGGCTATCAGAAGTCAGACCTTGTTAAGCTTGATATTTTGCTAAACGGGGATGCGGTTGACGCCCTTTCCTTTATCGTTCATAAGGAAAAGGCTTATGCAAGAGGAAGAAAAATTGCCGAAAAGCTTAAAGAGGTTATTCCGAGACAGCTTTTTGAAATTCCGATTCAGGCGGCGGTAGGGGGCAAGATTATTGCCAGAGAAACTGTCCGTGCTATGCGAAAGGATGTCCTTGCCAAGTGTTATGGCGGTGACATAACAAGAAAGAAAAAGCTTCTTGAAAAGCAAAAAGAAGGTAAAAAGCGTATGCGTCAGGTGGGAACGGTTGAAGTTCCGCAAGAGGCGTTTATGTCGGTTTTAAAATTAGATTAAAGGAGAGAGAATTATGAAAATTTTAGTTACAGGCGGAGCAGGGTATATAGGAAGTCATACCTGCGTTGAGCTTATAAAGTCAGGCTATGACTTGGCGGTTGTTGATAATCTTTCAAACAGCTGTGAAGAATCACTCAAAAGAGTTGAGAAAATTACAGGAAAAGCGGTTAAGCTTTATAAAGAGGACCTTTGCGATTTAGAAGCGGTTGAGAAAATCTTCGAAGATGATAAATTTGATGCTGTTATCCATTTTGCAGGCCTTAAAGCTGTTGGCGAATCTGTTGAAATTCCAATCAGATACTATGAAAACAATATTGGAAGCACACTTAATCTTTGCAAAGTTATGGCAAAGCACGGCTGTAAAAAACTTGTGTTCAGCTCATCTGCAACAGTTTACGGAAATCCGCATACTGTTCCGATTACAGAAGATTTCCCTCTCCACTGCACAAACCCATACGGCAGAACAAAGCTTATGATTGAGGAAATTCTCCGTGACCTTTATGTTTCCGATAACGAATGGGATATTGCACTCCTTCGATATTTCAATCCGGTTGGCGCTCACGAAAGCGGACTTATCGGCGAAGACCCTAAGGGAATCCCGAATAACTTGATGCCATATATAGCTCAGGTTGCAGTTGGCAAGAGAGAATATTTAAATGTATTCGGTGACGATTATGACACTCCTGACGGAACAGGCGTTCGTGATTATATCCATGTTGTTGACCTTGCAATCGGACATATCAAGGCTGTTGAAAAAATCAGCAATAAGGTAGGGGTTGTTACATATAACCTGGGCACAGGAACAGGTTATAGCGTTTTGGATATGGTTAAGGCTTTCTCCAAGGCTTGCGGACACGATGTTGCATATAAGATTGCTCCTCGTCGTGCCGGAGATATTGCACAGTGCTATGCTGACCCGAAAAAGGCAAGAGAAGAACTTGGCTTTGTTGCTACGAAAAATCTTGAAGATATGTGTAATGACGCTTGGCGTTGGCAGAGCACAAATCCAAACGGATATAACAAATAAGGTGGATTTATGAGAAAAACAGTTAAAATTCTTGGGGTGAAGATTGATAAAGTAACGGAGAAAGAGGCTCTTTCCCGTGCAAAAGGCTTTCTTAAAAAAGAGGGCGTTTCAAAAATCTATACTCCAAACCCTGAAATAATTATGACCGCAAAAGAGGACAGCGAGTTTATGGAAATTTTAAACAATGCTGACCTTTGCACAGCAGACGGAATCGGCGTTGTTTACGGGGCGAAAATTTTAGGAACTCCCGTTCCCCAGAGAGTCGCAGGCTTTGATTTAACCTGCAAAATTCTTGAATATTTAAAAGATACAGAAGATGGGGTTTTCCTCTTTGGCGCAAAGCCGGGAGTTGCAGATATTGCAAAGCAGAAGCTTGTGGAAAAATATCCTGGACTTCGTGTTGTGGGAACAAATGACGGATATTTTACCGAGGAAGATATCCCTATGATAATTGGCAAAATCAATGAATCTGGGGCAAGGCTTCTGTTGGTTTGCCTCGGGGCTAAAAAACAGGAAAAGTGGATAAACGACAATCAGGATAAGATGACAACTGTTCGGCTTTGTATGGGGGTCGGCGGAACACTTGATGTTTTTGCGGGGAATGTTAAACGCGCCCCGAAGATTTTTATAAAGCTAAATTTAGAATGGCTTTACAGACTTTTAAAGCAGCCAAGTCGCATCGGGCGGTTTGCGGCACTTCCTAAATTTATTGTGGAAGTTTTTAAAAGTAAGAAAGGAATGAAAAAGAAATGATATATATTTTGCTTGCTGACGGCTTTGAAGAGGTTGAGGCTCTTGGCTGCTGCGATATTTTAAGGCGGGCAGAGATTAAAACATATCTTGCTTCAATTGAAGGGGATTATGTTGAGGGCTCTCACAGAATGACAGTTAAAGCGGATATGCTGGCTAAAAATATTGACTTTGAAAGAGTTGAGGGTATTGTTCTTCCGGGTGGTATGCCGGGAACACTTAATCTTCAGAAGAATGAAACAGTTTTAAAACTTATTGACTATTGCGTGAAGAATAATAAGCTTATCGGTGCAATCTGCGCTGCTCCTATGATTTTAGGGGATTTAGGTCTTTTAAACGGGAAAAAGGCAACTTGCTTCCCCGGTTTTGAAGAGAACCTTACGGGGGCAGAGGTTTCAAGCGATTTCGTTGTAACAGACGGAAATATAATAACAGGAAAAGGAGCCGGGGCGGCCCTTATGTTCGGCGCAGCCATTGCGGACTATTTTAAAGAAGGGACAGGCAAAAGATTGCTAAAACAGGTTCAGCATATATGAACGGACAAAAAGAAGAACTAAGAAAGCATTACAAAGAAATAAGAAACGAAATCCCCGCAGGGACTCGTGCTCTTAAAAGTGTTACAATCTGGAAACACTTTTTTGACCTTAGTGAATATAAAAATGCGAAAACCATTATGGTTTACAGCGATATAAAAAGCGAGGTAAGAACAAATCTTTTTGCGGAAAGAATGTTTGCCGATGGAAAGAGCGTTGTTTTTCCTCTTTGCGACAAGGAAAAAGTGGACCTTATTCCATATGAGATTGATAATTCTTCAAGACTCAAATTGGGGTCTTTCGGAGTTTTAGAGCCAAACACCGATTTTCTGGGCGAGGGAAAGGTTTCTCTTAGAGATAAAAGCGAGATTGATTTGGTGATTGTCCCTGGGGTTGCTTTTGATATTTACGGATACAGAATAGGTTATGGGAAAGGCTATTATGACAATTTCTTAAAGGACTTTAAGGGAATTAAAATAGGCTTTTCCTATACGGATTGTATTTGCTACTCAGTTTTCCCGACTGAGAAAGATAT
>JAFQRU010000132.1 GCA_017409915.1 Clostridia bacterium | reverse complement strand
CTGATCTAAAATTAATAGCACTGCCCGGTCTTAAATCAAATACTGTTGCATCTGAGCCATCAACCTTGATTATAGCATCAGAAGCGATTGAATACTTCGTTGTATCATTCTTTTCTTTGATTTCAAGATAGCTTCCGCTTTCTGTATGAGTAATAGACTTGATTATTCCGGAAGAAGACTGGGATTTACTTTCAGCAGAAATCTTGGTTACTTTATGATATGTGAGCTTTAAGCTAACGCTATCCCCTGCGATTAAGTCAGAAAGTTTAACTGTCTTGCCATTTCTTACAACTTCAACGCCGTCTTCGCAAACATATACTGTCTCGTTGCCCTTAACATCAGCAACTGTAACCAAAGAATCTGTTGATGTGATGTCCTTGCTTACCAAAGTTCCTGCAACAGTCATATTTTTATCAAGAACTTCAATTCTTGTTACAACATCTTTTTCCACTGTAAGTTCAACATACTGATTACTTTTAAGTTTAGAGTAAAGGTCTTCTGCCTTCTGAATAACAACTACAACATCGTCGGAAACATCATAAGTTGTTTTGTTTGAAGTCTTTTCAGGATCAGCAATAATAATTGTTCTGCCTGTTGCACCGGAAGATACGGAAGAAATAATTCCGCGGATTGGCTCATCCTTTACTTCGCCCTTAGAAGCAGAAATCATAGACACCTTATCTTTTACGATAATAATCTGAACTTCCATTTTTTCCTTGATATCATCAAAGTCAGCATCTTTGCCATCAAGCTTTATGATAGTATCATCTTCAACTGTATACTCTTTATTGCTTACCTTTACAGTTTCAGCAAAAGTATCAACTGCGCTTACGCTTCCGCTAACTAATTTTATATCAAGAACATCGATAAGGCTTGAAAGCATTTTTGCCATCTGGCCTCTTGTTACGCTCTGGTTAGGTCCAAAGATTGGGTCGCCATAAGAATCTGCTCCCATGCCTTCCATAATCTTAGCTTCTCTTACATATTCAACATAAGGTCTTGCATCAGATGGAATCTGAGCTGTATCAGAGTAAGAAGATGAAATGAAAACACTGTTTTTAACTTCTTCTTCTGCGCCCAAAAGCTTTGTCAAAAGAATAGCGCACTGATATCTTAAAAGTGTTTTATTCTTGTTAGCGCTTGAAATATAAGTATCAAGGTCATCTTTATCAATTACGCCTCTGTATAAAAGATATGCCATCTCTTCTTTATAGTCAGTTGAATATTTTGACAAAACAGAAGAATTAGCTTCTAATGCAGCATCAACGATAACCTTATAGTCTTCATCGTCAACGCCGAGCATTCTTGAAAGAAGGATAAGAGCCTCTGTGTTTGTTATAGTCTTATCAGGCTTAAAAGTGCCATCAGTATAGCCCTTTATATAGCATTTATCAACCATTGCCTTAACATAGGTTTCAGCCCAATGACCTTTAATGTCAGAAAAATCAGCAGCACTGACCATTAAAGATGCTGTTAAAATAGCAATACAAATAACTCCGCAAAGTAATCTTTTAAATCCCATGGGAATCCCTCCTAAATATCTTTTTTCGACAAAATAAATTTCCCTTTTTCAAGAGATTTTCATCCCTTATATAAATAGTGTAACATAACGAAATTTAAATTTCAACTACTATTTTAAAAAATATTGTAAAATTTTTTCTATTTGTGGTAAAAACTTATAGTTTGAAAATTTTATGCAGGAGCAAAATAGGTTTGTAAACCAAAAAATCTGATTTTAGGAGGAATAAATTATGTTAAAGAAAATCCTTTCTCTTGCAATTGTTTTATCTTTAACACTTGCAACGGGAATAGGCGTTTACGGAACTGAAGCAGTGT
Organism: Clostridia bacterium; assembly: GCA_017409915.1. GTDB lineage: Bacteria > Bacillota > Clostridia > Monoglobales > Monoglobaceae > SIG454. The sequence continues at coordinate 5,534 of JAFQRU010000132.1, read as the reverse complement.
TTACTCTTCCTGTGTCCGGGGAATTTACTTCCCAAGACGGCACCGGAGACAGCTCTGTTACAGGTATAGGCTCTGCTATAAAGAGTGATTATTCTGCAAACGAAACCGCTCCTTCCGAAAATGCAAGAAGCGGAATCAATCCAATGACCACTATGGATAACAGCACGCCTATCGTGGAAGAAAACGCGACAAAACACAATAAAATGATGAACAGAGAGCTTGACCCTAATGTTGCTCCTTCAAAATATGAGGAGAGCCGAGTTGCTCTTAACCCTGATATTTCAGGAACAAAATACGAAGAAGCCGCAGAAGTTCTCGGAGCTCTCGGAATTATGGTCGGCGATGCCGACACAGGTCTTTTTAGACCAAACGACAATATCAAACGAAGTGAAATGGCTAAGGTGGCAGTTTACGCCAGTGGATTTGAGGATGTTGCAATAAACTCAGCAGGTCCGACACAGTTCCCTGATGTTGCCCCGACTCACTGGGCAAGTGGTGCTATAACAATTGCGCAACAGCAGGCTATGGTAATTGGCGACCAGAACGGAAATTTCCGTCCTGATGACCCGGTATCTCTCCAAGAGGCTGTAACTATTATGGTTCGCAGTATGGGCTATGAGCCTGTGGCAAGCAATAATGGTGGCTTCCCAGGGGGTTATATGTATGTCGCATCTTCAAACCAGCTCTTAAAGGGCGTTACAACAGGAGCTACTGCCCCTGCAACAAGAGGGGATATTGCTCAGCTTGTTTTCAACTGTTTAACAGTTAACCTTATGGAACAGACAAACTTCGGCACAAACACTCGCTATGAAGTTGTTGACAAAACCCTTTTATACGACAGATTAAATGTTGAAAAAGGTTATGGCCAGATCAGAGGAACAAGCGAAACAACCTTAAACGGCGGAAGCACACTTTCCGAGGACAGAATTCAAATCAACGACGAAATATTTATTGAAGGAACAGTAAGCGCAAAAGAGCTTTTAGGCCATAATGTTGTTTACTACGCAAGAATTGATGCAACAAGCGACGAAAAAACAGTTATCGTTGTTCGCAGTCAGGCAAGCAAAAACAATACTCTTACTTTAACTTCCGAAGAAATCGATGGCGCGACAGGCACAGTTTCCGAAGGAATAACAATTGAATACACCAAGGAAAATATGTCAAACTCAAAAACAGCTAAAACAGTTATCAACCCTGTATTTATCTATAACGGAAAATATGACACAGAGATAACAGCTGCGGATTTAGCAATTTCTTCTGGAAATCTTGTTCTTTTAGACACTGATGTTAACAATATTTATGATATAGTATTTATAAATGAATTTACCAATATCGTTGTAGATACAGTTTCAACTGTTACAGGAAGAATTACCGATAAATACAACGGCACATCTATCGTCTTAGACCCTGACGAAGAAGAAATTCAATATACACTTATAAAAGACGGTCAGGAAATCCAGCCAAAAGACCTTAGAGAATGGAATGTTATTTCTTATACAACAAGTCGTGACAGAAGCTTAATAAGAGGATATGTTACAACAGAAAGCATCACAGGAACAGTTACTCAGATTACTTCTAATGGTGCAGTAAGATTTAACAATGAGACAACATCATATATGATTGCCGAAAGCTACCCGAACGAAATCAATGTTCGTGACTCCGGCAGATTCTATCTTGACTATGAAGGAAAAATTGCAGCAGTAAACGCATCCGAAGCTACCGGCACAGTTGCAACCGAAAGATACGGATATCTTATCGGTGCTGCCGAAACAGGAACATTTGATACAGATGTTCAGTTCAGAATCTTCACTCAGAGCGGCGAAACACAGACCCTCAGTGCAGCTAACCGTGTCCGTTTCAACGGCGCATACGGCGTTACACCAAGTGAAGTTTTAACTTCTCTCACATCCGGCGGAAGTGTTTCTCCTCAGCTTATAACATTCAGAACAAATGCTGATAATAGAATCACATCTCTTAACACAGCTTTCGACAACACATCAAGCGGTGCTCCGAATGTTGACAGATTCACACTTAACATCGCACAAGACGATATGGTTTATAAATCAGCATCAAGCAAGCTTGGGGATATAACAATTGACGAAAATACAATCATTTTTGATATTCCTGAAACAGCAGGAACAGACACAGACAAATATGCTGTAAGAACAAAAGCTATGTTCTCAAATGACGGAACTTATGATGTTTTAATCTACGACCTTATGGAAAACTATACAGCAAGAGCAGTTGTTGTTACAAGCTCAACAGGGGTAACTGCCGCTGACGCTCCTATCGTTTTAGTTGACGAACTTGCAGAGGCTCAGAATGAAGAATATGAAAACATCGAAGTTTTATACGGCTTATCAGGCGGCAAGGAAGTTGCAATTAATTCCAGCGAAGCAGGTGTATTCGTAAAAGGAGAAACTCCGCTTCAGCGAGGCGATATAATCCAGTACAGCACTAACACAAAGGGCGAAGCCGATGAAATTCAGCTTCTCTTTAATATAGCAAACAAAGGAACAGAATTTGTAAACGAAATTTCAACAGATCTTAGAACAGTTTATGGCAGAGTTACAAAGAAATTTGCAAAATCCATCAATGTTGATGTTAACGGAACTATAACTAACTACTCAACAGATGGCGCAACAGTTTATCTTTATGACTCATTAAGAGGCAACGGAAAAGTATCCGTTGTTGCTCCTGAAGATATTGAGGTTTACGAAACAGGCAACGAAGCAAGAGTATTTATTAAGCTCTACCGTGACAGCGTTGACGAGATTGTCATTGTAAAATAATAAAAATAAGGCATCAGCTTTTACACTGATGCCTTATGGCTCTTTATTTATGGAATATTATTGCAACAACCTCAGGGCCTGCATTAAGAGAAATTACTGCTCCAACCGCATATTCGATATATGGCGGAATATCAAGCTTTTCATCTATCAATTCTTTAAATCTGTCGTATGCTTCAAGATTGCTGCCATAGACCAAAGCATAAGGAGTGTTAGGTTTTCTCTCCTTCATAGTTATATCTATAATTTCAGACATAGCTTTCTTGTCGCCTCTGATTTTGGTTACAATTTTGGATTCACCATCTTCAAAAGTAATGATTGGTTTTAAACCCAAAGCGTCGCCAACAAATGCAGCCGCCGCAGAAACTCTTCCTGATTTTTTGACAAATTTAAGATTAAGCGGCAAGAATAAAACTCTGACATTTTCAAGCCAGTCGTTTATGAAATCAAGGATTTCTTCAAGGCTTGCTCCTCTTTTCTCCATTCTCGCAGCTTCAATAACCGCAAGACCGTATGCCATACTATAAGTTTTTGAATCTATAATATGGATGTCCATTTTACCTTCGGCCTCAGGATGTTCATCATAGAACTCCTCTTTCGCCATAATCGCACCTTGTATTGTAGAAGAGCCTTTTGAGTTTATGGAAACCAAAATCACATCTGTATAACCATCTTTATAAGATTCTTCGTAAAGCTCTGAATATAAAACAGGAACAACTCTAGAAGTTGTAGGAAGTTCTTCACTGTTTTCAAGCATTTCATAAAACTCCTGAGGGGTTAAATCATAACCATCTTTATATTCTTTCTCGCCCATAAGAAGGGAGATTGGTAATACCGCAATATTCAATTCTTCTCTCACATTAACTGGTATATCTGATGTGGAATCCGTTGCTATTCTGATTTTTGCCATGCTATCATCCTTTCAATCTTAATAAACAGGTTCACAAGTTAAGTTTGTTCCAAGTCTTTTAAAAACTTTTTCATCAACAGATGATAGTATAACCGAAGAATGAACTTCGCATCCTCTTAATTTGCTAAGCTGTTGCATAGCCATTTCTGCTCTTTCATCTGTCGCGGCACAAATTGATAATGCAATGAGAGCTTCATCTGTATGAAGTCTTGGGTTTCTGTTGCCTAAATGAGATGTTTTAAGATGCTGAATAGGTTCTAATATAACCGGAGAAATGAGTTCTGTCTTATCGTCAATTCCTGCCAATGTTTTAAGAGCATTAAGAAGAACTGCCGCAGATGCCCCCAAAAGTTCGGAGGTCTTACCCGTTACAATCTGTCCGTCAGGAAGCTCAATCGCAACAGCAGGAGCCCCTGTTATCATTGCTTTTTGAAGGGCAGGTCCGATAACCGCTCTGTCGCTTGCTGTTATCTCTGCTTTTTTCATTAAAAGCTCTAACTTCAAAATTACATCATCGCTTATTAAGCCTTTTCTCTGTTCTTTAAGAGCTGTATAATATCTTCTTAAAATTTCCTGTCTGGATGCTTCAACAACAATGTCATTATCCACTATGCAGTTTCCTGCCATATTAACGCCCATATCTGTTGGAGATTTATAAGGGCATTCCCCTAAGATATCTTCAAGCATAGCCTTAACAACAGGGAAAATTTCAACATCTCTGTTGTAGTTTACAGTTGTTGTTCCATAGGCTTCCAAATGAAATGGATCAATCATATTAACATCATCAAGGTCAGCAGTTGCCGCCTCATATGCCAAATTAACAGGATGAGTAAGCGGGAGATTCCAGATTGGGAATGTCTCAAACTTTGCATATCCCGACTGAATTCCTTTTTTGTGCTCATGGTAAAGCTGGGAAAGGCAGGTTGCCATTTTACCGCTTCCGGGACCAGGAGCAGTTATAACAACAAGCTCTCTTGTTGTTTCTATGTATTCGTTTTTTCCATATCCCTCATCGCTAACGATTTTTTCAATGTCGGATGGATATCCATCTATTGTATAGTGTCTGTAAACCTTAATTCCAAGAGATTCAAGGCGCTTCTGGAAAGCAACCGCTGTTGCCTGACCGTCAAAACGGGTCATAACAACGCTCCCTACATAAAGACCGATTGAACGGAAGCAATCTATAAGTCTTAAAACATCAACATCATAGGTTATTCCAAGGTCGCTTCTTAATTTATTTTTTTCAATGTCTGAGGCGTTGATTGCCATAACAATTTCAACACTATCTTTAAGCTGAAGAAGCATTTTAAGCTTACTGTCAGGCTGGAAACCAGGAAGCACTCTTGATGCATGATAATCATCAAAAAGCTTACCTCCGAATTCAAGATACAGCTTTCCCCCGAACTGAGAAATGCGCTCCATAATATGTTGAGACTGCATATGCAGATATTTTTCATTGTCGAAGCCAACGGCAGACATTATAACACCTCTTTTGTAAAAATATAATACTTTTTTATTATATAATAAATAAAATTAAATTTCAAGTATATATTTTAATTTATTTTTCCTTTTACCTTGACAAAATATTTATTCCGTGATATACTTTGATGGTGTTTTAAGAGCACGCGCCCGTGGCGGAATTGGCAGACGCGCTAGACTTAGGTTCCGTCCTGTATGTGATTTTATTGTTGATTACGGTTTTTACCGTTTTCATATATGAGGATTAAGCGATATGCTCCTCCTCGGTTTACCTCTACCGTGTAAAAATTAAGAGGTAAAAACTTAATATGCGGGCGTGGCGGAATTGGCAGACGCGCTAGACTTAGGATCTAGTG
>JAFQRU010000131.1 GCA_017409915.1 Clostridia bacterium | reverse complement strand
GGGCGATTTCTATCGTGTTCCATCCGATAACCGAGGCTTAAACTATGATAAGTATTTCAAAGACGGAAATGTAGAGAGAAACACTCTTTCTGAATTTAACTCAAACAACACAGAACTTTTAAATGTTGAAGAGGTAAAGGAAAAACTTTTAAGCCTTGAATATATCAGAGAAGAACTTAAAAAGGGTGAATAATATATGAAAATTCTTGTAACCGGAGCAAAAGGTTTTGTTGGAAAGAACTTATGCGAAGCGCTTAAAAATATTTTAAACGGAAAAGACAAAACAAGACCTAACCTCAAAATAGACGAAATCTTTGAGTTTGATATTGATACGGATATTTCTCTTTTAGACGGCTGGACACGAGAGGCTGATTTTGTATTTAACCTTGCAGGCGTAAACCGCCCGAAAGACACAAAAGAGTTTATGGAGGGAAACTTTGGCTTTGCCGATACTCTTTTAAACTCTCTTAAAAAGCACGGGAATAAATGCCCTGTTATGATTTCTTCTTCAACTCAGGCAGCTCTTGATAATGACTACGGAAAGAGCAAGAAGGCAGGAGAAGACCTTATTTTCTCCTACGGAGAAGAAACAGGGGCAAAGGTTTTGGTATATCGTTTCCCTAACCTTTTCGGAAAGTGGGCAAGACCAAATTATAACAGCGCTGTTGCAACTTTCTGTAATAACATCGCCAACGATTTGGAGATTACAGTAAATAACCGCGAAACAGAGCTTACCCTGGTTTATATTGACGATTTGGTTGAGGAAATGCTTAACGCCTTAGAGGAAAAAGAAACAAAAGACGGAAAGTTCTGCAAAGTGGCAACAGAACATAAGGTAACCCTCGGGGAAATAGTTGACCTCATTTACTCCTTTAACAGTCAGCCAAAAACCCTCATAGTGCCTGAAATTCCCTATAATTCCTTTGCAAAAAAGCTTTACTCTACATATCTTTCATATCTTCCAAAGGAAAAGGTTGCTTTTCCTTTAAAAATGAATACTGACGACAGAGGAAGCTTTACAGAGCTTTTAAAGACCGAAAAATGCGGTCAGTTTTCCATAAATATCTCAAAGCCGGGCATAACAAAGGGACAGCATTGGCATAACACCAAATGGGAATTTTTCATTGTTGTTTCAGGTCATGGCTTAATCCAGATGCGAAAAATCGGCAGCGATGAGGTTTTAAACTTTGAGGTTAGCGGAGAAAAAATCGAGGCAGTTCATATGCTTCCGGGTTACACCCATAATATTATAAACCTTTCAGATAAAGAAAATTTAGTTACGGTTATGTGGGCGAACGAAAGCTTTGACCCAGGAAAACCTGATACATTTTTTGAGGTGGTTGAATAATGAATATTAAAACAGACTACAGCGATATTAAATTTAAGGATAACGGAAAGCTTAAGCTTTTAATAATTGTCGGGACCCGTCCTGAAATTATCCGACTTGGCGCCGTTATAAATAAGTGCAGAAAGTATTTTGATTGCGTTTTAGCTCACACAGGTCAGAACTATGACTATAACCTTAATGGAGTTTTCTTTAAGGATTTAAAGCTCGCTGACCCTGAGGTTTATATGGACGCCGTTGGGGACGATTTAGGGGCAACAGTTGGAAATATTATCAACTGTTCTTATAAATTGATGACACAGATTAAACCTGACGCACTCCTTATTTTAGGGGACACAAACTCCTGCCTCAGTGCAATTGCGGCAAAGAGATTACATATTCCGATTTTCCATAT
>JAFQRU010000130.1 GCA_017409915.1 Clostridia bacterium | reverse complement strand
CGACTTTAAGAGTGCCGTTGCTGAGTCCGTTGTGGAAGTGTTAAGACCTATCCAGGAAAGATATAACGACTACATAAAAAATAAAGATTATCTTGAAAAGATATACAGAAGCGGCGCAGAGCGTGCATCTTATGTTGCAAACAAAACAATCAGCAAGGTAAATCGAAAGGTTGGTTTTATTCAGCCGTAACAGGAGGCAAAAGAAATGATTGATTTAGGAAATATAAAACTGTTATATGTGGCATTGGCCATTTTAGTTGCATTTTTGATTTCCTTTGCGGCAACGCCTGTTGTAATAGGTATCGCAAAAAAAATTAAAGCAATAGATGTTCCAAAAGACAACAGAAGAATCCATAAAAAGCCGATTCCCTTAATTGGCGGACTTGCTATTTTCTATGGCTTCTTAATAAGTGTCCTTTGTTTTTGCGTTATAGACGAAGCGGTTATAGGTATTGTTTTAGGAGCGTTGGTTATTGTTATAACGGGAATAATTGACGATAAGTATAGCCTTCCTGCCAAGGTTAAACTCCTTATGCAGATTGTTTCGGCGGTAATTGTTATAGCCTTTGGGGTTGAGATGAAATATTTTGAAAACCCATTTACCAATGAATATGTAACTCTTGGCTGGCTCTCAATTCCTATAACGATTATCTGGATTGTGGGGGTTACCAATGCGGTAAACCTAACGGATGGTTTAGACGGCCTTGCGGCAGGGATTTCAACGATTGCCTCACTCAGCCTTCTCATCTTGATTTTGTTTACTGACAACATAAATCTTGCAATTATGACGGCGGCTCTTGCGGGTGCGGCATTCGGCTTTTTGCCTTATAACTTTAACCCTGCAAAGATTTTTATGGGGGACACGGGCTCAATGTTCTTAGGGTATATATTGGCTTGTATTTCGGTGCAGGGCCTTATGAAAACCTATACGGTAATTTCATTTGCCCTTCCAATCCTTGTGCTTGGTCTTCCGATTTTTGATACACTTTTTGCAATAGTTCGAAGAGTTGTAACAGGCCGTTCAATTATGTCTCCTGACAGAGGCCATCTCCACCATAGACTGCTGGATATGGGATTCAGTCAGAGACAAACGGTTGCAATTTTGTATACATTAACTGCAATCCTTTGCCTCACTGCCCTTGTTATATTCTTAAAGGATGCTTTAAGAGGAGCAGTGCTGGTTGTAGCGGTTGTTGTGATAATCATAGTAAGCTTTGCGGTTTTAGATAGCAAGATAGAAAAAGCGAAAAAACCAGAAGAAACCTCTGAGGAAATTAAGGAGTCATAATATGAAAACAGTTATGCTTGTTTTCGGGACAAGACCTGAGGCTATAAAAATGTGCCCTCTGGTAAATGAACTGAAAAGCAGAAAAAATATAAAAACCGTTGTGTGCGTAACGGGTCAGCACCGCCAGATGCTTGACCAGGTTTTAGAAGCATTCAGTGTTGAGCCTGATTACGATTTATCTATTATGAAAGACAATCAGACCCTTTTTGACATTACAACGAATATACTGGAAAGAGTTCAAAGCGTTTTGGAAGAGGTAAAACCTGATGTGGTTTTGGTCCACGGGGATACATCAACAACTTTTGTAACGGCTTTGGCTTGTTTCTATAAGCAGATTCCCGTTGGCCATGTTGAGGCAGGCCTTAGAACTTACGATATTTACAGCCCATACCCTGAGGAATTTAACCGTCAGGCGGTAGGGAGTATCGCTGCTTATAATTTTTCTCCAACTGAGAAAGCAAAAGAAAACCTTTTAAAAGAAGG
>JAFQRU010000129.1 GCA_017409915.1 Clostridia bacterium | reverse complement strand
GATTGAAAATAAAACTCTCGCTGTGAGCACACCTAAGCCTGCCGAAATTCCTTGGTGGGTTAGTATGCTTCCTTCACTTGGGATGATTATCATCATTTTCGTTTTCTGGTTTGTTTTTATGAACCAATCCCAAGGCGGTGGCGGCGGCAGAGGTGTTATGTCCTTTGGCAAAACTAAGGCAAAAATGTCTGACAACCACCCTAAAAACACCTTTGAGGATGTTGCGGGGGCAGACGAAGAAAAGGCAGAACTGCAAGAGATTGTTGAGTTCCTTAAAAACCCGGGAAAGTTCCAGAAGCTTGGGGCGAGAATTCCTAAGGGTGTCCTTTTGGTAGGCCCTCCGGGAACAGGTAAAACCCTTCTTGCAAAGGCTGTTGCAGGAGAGGCCCATGTTCCTTTCTTCTCTATCTCAGGTTCAGACTTTGTTGAAATGTTCGTTGGTGTTGGTGCTTCCCGTGTTCGTGACCTTTTTGAACAGGCGAAGAAAAACGCACCTTGCATTGTTTTCATTGACGAAATTGACGCCGTTGGCCGTCAGAGAGGCGCAGGTCTTGGTGGCGGACACGACGAAAGAGAGCAGACACTCAACCAGTTGCTTGTTGAAATGGATGGTTTTGGCGTTAACGAAGGCGTCATTATTATCGCCGCAACAAACCGCCCTGATATATTGGACCGAGCTCTTCTCCGCCCTGGCAGATTTGACAGACAGGTTTTGGTTGACACTCCTGATGTTAAAGGCAGAGAGGCAATTCTTAAAGTTCACACAAAGAAAAAGCCTCTTGACGACAATGTTAAGCTTGATGTTCTTGCAAAGACAACTGTTGGCTTTACGGGGGCAGACCTTGAAAACCTTACAAACGAAGCGGCTCTTAAAGCTGCAAAAGAAAACAAAGAAAAGATTTCTATGCAGGACCTTGAAGAGTCCATTATGAAGGTTATTGCAGGACCTGAAAAGAAAACAAGAATGGTTACGGAAAAGGAAAAGAGACTGACCGCAGTTCACGAGGCAGGTCACGCAATCGTTTCCAAGTTCCTGCCAACTCAGGACAGAGTTCATCAGGTTTCAATTATCCCTCGCGGAAGAGCAGGCGGATACACCCTTTCTCTTCCGAAAGACGATGCATCCTATACCTCTAAGACTGAAATGATTGAAGAAATCATTGTTCTCCTCGGCGGACGAATCGCAGAGAGTCTTATGCTTGGGGATATAAGCACAGGGGCATCCAACGATATTGAAAGAGCAACTGTTATTGCAAGAAATATGGTTGTTAAATACGGTATGAGCGAAAAATTGGGAACAAGAGTTTTTGGCGATACAAACGACGAAGTATTTATCGGCAGAGATTTCGGTCATACAAAGGATTACAGCGAAAGCGTTGCCGCTGAAATCGATGCTGAAATCAAGGTTATTATTGACGGTTGTTACAGCCGATGCGAAACTATCCTCAAAGATAATATGCACAAGCTTAATCAGCTCTCTCAGCTCTTAATCGATAAAGAAAAGATTGACGCTGAGGAATTTGAGGCACTTTTCGTTGAGCCAAAAGAGGAGACTTCTTCAGAAAGCGAAGAATAATTATGAAAAGTATTAGTTTAGATGCTCATGCAAAAATCAATTTAAGTCTTGATATTTTAGGAAAGCTTCCAAACGGATATCACAGCGTTAAAATGATTATGCAGCAAATCCCCCTTTGCGATACTGTTAAAATTGAGGCGACAGATGGTAGCGGGATTGAGATTTTCTGCGACACAGAAGGCGTTCCAACGGACGAGAGAAACAGCGCTTATAAAGGGGCAGAGCTGTTTTTAGAAAAGACGAATATTTCTTCAAAAATAAAAATAACCCTTAATAAAAAAATACCTGCGGCGGCAGGTATGGCAGGGGGAAGCACAGATGCGGCGGCAGTTTTAAAGGGGCTTAATGAACTTTTTGACTACCCCTTATCAAACGAAGAAATTTTAGAACTTTGTCTTAAAATCGGGGCAGATGTTCCCTTTTGTTACATGGGCGGATGTGCAATTTCCGAAGGAATTGGCGAAATTTTAACGCCAATACCTCCCCTTGAAAATGCACATATAGTTATTGCCAAACCCCAGTTTGAGGTTTCAACCGCCTGGGTTTATCAAAACTTCAAAATGGAGAATGTTTCCTCCCGACCTGACACGGAAGCGGTTATTTCTGCAATAGCAAAGGGCGACCTTAAAGGGCTTGCAGAAAATACGGCAAATGTTTTGGAAACAGTTACGGAGAGGGAATATCCCATAATTACGGAATATAAAAATATTCTCAAAAATATGGGGGCAAAGCTTTCTATGATGAGCGGAAGCGGACCTACGGTTTTCGGTATCTTTGATGATTTGAAATTGGCAGAAAGCGCCTATAAAAAAATGCAGAAGTTAACAAAAGATTCATTTTTACTTAAAATTTAAAAGGGAGAGGTTATCCTCTCCCTTTTTTTGTTATCCTATTTTCAAATCGTGGACATCTCTTTCGATTTGTTCTTCGTTTTCAATATAGCTTAAAACCTCTTCTTCGCTCTTGCTGTAAAAATACAAATCACGGCAGTTTTCCTTGACGAATTTCTCGTCATAGGTGATTTCCATAAACTCGCCGAGCTTTGCATAATAGTCCCGAACATCATAAATAGCAATTGCTTTTTTATGTCTGCCAAGCTGTTTTAAAGTAAGGACTTCAAAGAACTCTTCAAAAGTTCCTATTCCCCCCGGAACAATAATGAAGGCATCGGCCATATCTTCCATTTTTGCTTTCCTCTGTGCCATTGTGTCCGTGAAAACAAGCTCGGTGCATTTATCGAAAAGCTCTTCAATGTTCTCTTCCTTAAAGAACTTCGGGATAACTCCGTAAATCTTTCCGCCGCCTTTATAAACTCCTCTTGCGGCGGCACCCATAAGACCGTTTCCACCTGCGCCGAACACAAGGTCGTGGCCTCTTTTCGCCATCATTTCTCCAAGAGCTTCAACCTTTTCTATATATTCTTTATCAATTTCGTAACTGGCTGCGCCAAACACACATATTTTCATTTTTATTTCCTCCTATTTCTCCCATTTGTCACAGATTGAATTTATCTGCGACATAAGCTTTGCCATATCCTTGTTTGCTCCGCCTCGATAGCTTTCAATAATTCCAAGAAGTCTTTTTCCTGAGGAAACAAGCTGTTTAAAGGCTGCCGACTCTTTTCTTCTTTCCCCATAATGTTTTTCAATTTTCTTTAAGTTCCCTCTCTCTAAACAAACCCCTGAAATCAAATCATACTCCGCACCATTATAGGGAGCAGTTGCATATATTCCCAGCTCCTTTTCAATATGGGCGGCAAATTCATCACAAACCAAATCTGCGCCATGGTTTACAAAAATTGTTTTTGGCTTTTTAGTAAAGGCATTTAACCACTCTGTAAGCATATCCCTGTCAGCGTGAGAGCTTATTCCCTCAATGGTTCTTATTTGTGCCTGAACCAAAATCGGCTCGCCGAAAAGTTTGATTTCACGGCTTCCCTCCAGAATAATTCTGCCAAGTGTTCCCTCTGCCTGATAGCCTACAAATAAAACCGTGCACTCCTTTCTCCAAAGATTGTGCTTTAAATGATGTCTTATTCTTCCCGCTTCGCACATTCCGCTTGCAGAAATAATGATTTTTGGGTTTTTATCCGTATTTATTGCCATTGATTCTTCGCTTGTTACAGAAAGCATAAGCCCGTCAAATTTAATAGGGTTTATACCTTCTTCAAGAAGAGCTAGGGCCTCATCATCAAAATAATCCGTTAAATTTCCGCTGTAAATTTCCGTTGCCTCAACCGCCAAAGGACTATCCACATAAACCGGAAAGTTGTCGTGTCCCTTAATTAATCCTTGCTCCTTAATTTTTCTTATAAGATATAAAAGCTCTTGTGTTCTTCCAACTGCAAAGGAAGGAATTACAAGATTTCCACCTCTGTCAAAAGTATCTTGAATAATTTCTGCAAGTTGATTTATATAATCAACTCTCTCCCCATGGAGTCTTGTTCCATAGGTAGACTCAATAACAACATAATCCGCCTCTTTCGGATTTTGAGGGTCACGAATAAGAGGCCTTGTGTGATTTCCCAAATCTCCTGAAAAGACAATTGTCTGAGTACTTCCGTTTTCCGTTACACTAAGACTTATACTTGCCGAGCCGAGAAGATGACCGGCATCAGTAAAGCGGATTTTTATTCCCTCACAAAGCTCATATTCCTTTTCGTAATCACAGTGAACAAACTGCTCTAAAGAATATGTGGCGTCCTCTACTGTATAAAGAGGTAAATACTCACTTTCCCCCGCTCTTTTTGCCTTTTTGTTTCGCCATTTTGCCTCGCTCTCTTGAATATATGCCGAGTCAAGAAGCATAATTTTGCAAAGATGCCCTGTGGCAAGTGTCGAATAAATATGTCCTCTGAAACCCCCTGCAGAAAGTGCAGGGATTTTCCCTGAATGGTCTATATGAGCGTGAGTTAATAAAAGATAATCTATCTGTGACGGAAGGATCGGCAATTCACAGTTTTCATAAATATCCGGGCCTTGCTCCATTCCGCAATCAATCATTATTGTCTTTCCATTTGCATAAACCACCGTGCATGAGCCTGTTACCTCGTGGGCCGCACCGTAAAAAGCTATCTTCATAACAGCACCTCGCTTCCGTTATCATTATTTTAACACTATATCTGATTTTTTTCAACCCTAATATTCTTTACCCGACAAGCAAATATATTCAAAAAGAGCAACGCTACGGCGGTGCTCTTTAAATTATATGTATTATAATTTCTGATATGAATACGGCGAGGCAGGCAAAGGATGCAACGGTTACAAGGCTCTTTTTGAAAAAGGCAAAAATCATCGCCACCAGAAAGCCGAAAAACGCCGAAATTTTATTATCCACCGCATAGAAAATTGCGGGAATTGTCATAACGCTTAAAACCGCATAGGGAATATAATACAAAAATGAACAGATAAACTTATTCTTAATTTTTTCCTTGACCAGCACAAGCGGTATCATTCTAACGAGATAGGTAACGAGAGCCATAACCAAAAGGTATATCCATGTACTATTCATAGTCTACCTCCTCCGAAACGGGTGCAAAATACGCAAAAACTGCGCTTGCAATAACCGAGCAGATTATAATAACAAAACCGCTTGGGATTCCTTTTAAAATGGGCAGATAATAGAAAACACAGCTTAAAGCTATTGCCAGGATAACGCACAAGGCAGTAGCCTTTTCTTCTTTTATAACAGGAACAACAATGGCTATAAACATCCCGTAGATTGCCACCCCAAGAGAAGAAATAACTATCTGTGGAAGGATGTTCCCTGCCACCGCGCCAAGAAGCGTTCCAAGGCTCCAACCGAGAAAAGGAGTTATCATAAGACCGTAAAAATAACGCTTGCCGACAGTCCCTTTTTGTCCTGATGCCACAGCGAAAATTTCGTCCGTGTTTTCAAAGGCTATTATAAATCTGTCTAAAAGTCTGACGCTTTTCCCAAGCTTTTGAGAAAGAGAGACGGACATAAGAGAATATCTTAGATTGATAATAAACTGGGTCAGGGCAAGTTCAACAATCCCTCCGCCAGTGGCAATTATAGGCACAGCCGCAAGCTGACCTGCCGAGATCATATTTGTCATTGACATTACCACCGACTCCAAAACCGTCAGACCTTGTCCCGTGGCAAAAATGCCAAAGGCAAAGGCAACGGACAGATACCCAAAGCAAATAGGCAAGCCGTCAATTATTCCTTTTAAAAAGCTGTTGTTTTCTTTCATATTATAAATCCTTATTTTGTAAGTTCTTCCGCCTTTAAAAGGGCTGAATCTATATCCTTTGTAAAGCTGTCTTCCCCTGCCAAATCATAAAATCCTGCCTTTTTCATAACAGACATTGGCTGTTTATTCACATGGGAGAAAAGAACCTTAATGCCACGGTTTTTGCAAAGCTCATAAACTGTTGCAAGCTCACGAAGAGCCGTCGCATCAAGAGAAGTCAGATTCCTCATTCTAAGAATTATAACCTCTGCCCCATCCTTAATCGGAATTGAAGAAACCGCATCGGAATTTGCAAAGAAAAGCGGTCCGCTTATTTCAAAAACCTCTGTCTTTGGTGGAATCTTTTTAAGATTTCCGCCATCGTTTTCTGTTTCCTCGTCCTCTTTTGTCCATGGGCGGATATGGGTTACCTCAACCATTCTCTTGATAAAGAGGCACGCCGCCGCAATAAGCCCGAATTCGATTGCCACAACCAAGTCAAAAACAACTGTTAAAACAAAGGTTATAACTAAAACCGCAATATCGCTTTTTGGGGCAGTTTTACAAATTTTAACAAAATGACGCCATTCGCTCATATTATACGCAACCATAAATAGTATCGCCGCAATTATGGGCATTGGAATAAGAGCCGCATAAGGCATTAAAATAACCAAAATAAGAAGCAAAATTACAGCATGGACCATTCCCGAAACGGGGGTTCTTCCTCCGTTTTTAACATTTGCCGCAGTTCTTGCAATGGCTCCCGTTGCAGGGATACCGCCGAATAACCCTGAGAAAATATTCCCTGTTCCAAGGGCGATAAGCTCTGTGTTTGAGTTATGCTTGTCCTTTATCATATTATCCGAAACAACGCAGGATAAAAGGGACTCAATGGCCGCCAAAACCGCAATGGTAAAGGCGCTTGGAAGAAGCTGTCTTATCATATCAAAGTTAACCTGAGGCAGCGCAAATTTCGGTGCTTCATTTGAAATCTCATATAAATCCCCAATAGTATTCACAGGGATTTTAAACAATTTAACAATAGCAATTCCAACGATAACCGCAATGAGCGAGCCTGGGATTTTCTTACTTATTTTCGGCCATACGATTAAAATAAGAAGACCGATTCCGCCCACTAACAGTGCCCAGTAATTAAATGTATCGAGTGACTTTAAAAGTGCGCTGAGCTTATCAATTGTCTCAACTGTATGAGCCCCTTTTGGATAGGACATTCCGAAAAAGTCCTTAATCTGACCGATTAAAATTGTTACGGCAATTCCCGCCGTAAAGCCTGTTGTTATGGTGTGGGGTATGTATTTTATAAGGGAACCGAATTTGAATATTCCCATTAAAATCAAGATTATTCCTGCCATAATTGTTGCAACAATAAGTCCGCTTGTCCCAAATGTTGCCACAATCCCTGCAACAATAGTTGCAAAGGCAGCGGTTGGCCCTGAGATGTTAACATTACTTCCTCCTAATAAAGCAATAACAAACCCTGCAACAATTGCCGTATAGAGTCCCTTTTCAGGAGAAACCCCTGATGCAATTGCAAGGGCAATTGAAAGGGGAAGAGCAATAATTGCAACAATAAGCCCTGCCACAATATCGGGAAGCAGCTGTTTTGCCGTATATCCTTTTTTAAGTTCTAAAATTTTTGGTTGAAAGATTTTCATTTTGTTTCCCCTTCTAAAAGATTTTTATAGTAAAACCTGTTCATGGCCCCGTGGACAACTCCTTTGGGACGCTCTATCTCTTTATATCCGCTTTTTTCATAAGTGTGGATTGCCACTTTAAGATTGTCGTGGGTTTCAAGATATGCCGATTTATAGCCTTTTTCTATCATTTTTTCTTCAAGAAAGCTTATCATTTTATATCCCCAGCCCTTACCCTTGGCAGAGTCAGAAAGATAGAGCTTTTGAAGCTCGGCACAGTTTTCAAATAAGGAAATCTCCGCAAGACCAATTCCGCCCACAACAGTTCCCTCTTGGTCTGTCAGGACATAATAGCCTCGTTTTTCGCTTTCTGAATAAAAATCATAGAGATTGTCTATCCCCTCGTCAAAATAAACCGTCCCGGGAATATCAAGCCCATGCTTTTTTAGATTGTATCTGATAAGCTCTGCAATAACAAGATTATCCTCGGGAACCATTTCCCTTATTTTATAGCTCATTTTCATCTTCCTCGTAAAATTTCGTTCGACATTTATTTTACCATAAATGCCCATAAAGGTCAACAGAAAAAGACTGCCGGGGCAGTCTTTTTTATCCTAAATAAAAGTCTACGAAAAGCATAAGGCAGAACCCTGCAAGGAGGGCATAGGTTGCACCTCTTTCGTTACCATGGGCATGGGTTTCGGGAATCATCTCGTCACTTATGATATACAGCATTGTTCCACCTGCAAAAGCGAGGGCAATGGGCAAAATTGCAGTTGATAAATTAACCGCAAAATAGCCAACGAAAGTTCCAACAACTTCAACCAATCCTGTTGCAAGAGCAATAAGGAAAGTCTTTGTCTTTCCCATTCCTGCCAAAAGCATAGGTCCGATTATAATCATACCCTCAGGGATATTCTGGAGCGCTATACCTCCTGCAACCGTAAGAGCTTTTCCGATTTCGCCTGTTCCAAAGCCTACGCCTGCCGCAATTCCTTCGGGAAAATTATGAATGGCAATAGCAAGAACGAAAAGCATAACCTTATCGCTTTTTCGTTTTTCTGTGGCTTTATTTCCTAAATCCTGCCCCACGCTCTGATGACTGTGAGGAATAAAAGCATCCATAAGATTGAGAAAAACAGCGCCCAAAAATATACCGACAACTGTTTTTAAAATCCCACCGTCTTCAAGGGCTGGAATAATGAGTCCCATAAGGGCAGCCGCAAGCATAACCCCTGCCGCAAAGCCTGTTATTATGTCTTCAAATTTATGAGAAAACTTTTTGAATATAAATCCTAAAACGGCTCCAAAAGCGGTAGCTCCGCCAACGCCCAGAGCTGTTAATAATACAAGCTTCATATTTTTCTCCTCCTTACATAAATTTTACTTTTTTCCTCCTGCCTTGTCAATACTTTTCTTCATATATTTCCCTTGTGCTTTTGACAATCAAAGCTTACAATTTTTCTTGCGTTTTTCACTATTTTTTGTCAAAAACACTTCTTTTTGTCCCTTTTCGCAACCTATGGTTGCAAAAAATTCAAACGATAGTTTATAGACTTTTTGCATATACTCTTATATAATTGTTAATATAGCAACCTCTGTTGCATTTTATGAAAGGAATTGAATTTACTATGACCATAGGTGAAAAAATCGCACATTTAAGAAGTCAGGCTGGTCTTTCTCAGGAACAGCTTGCTGACAGAATTGATGTTTCGAGACAATCTGTCTCCAAATGGGAGATGGACCAGGCTCTTCCGCAGATTGATAAGGTTTTGCTTATTTGCGACCTTTTTAATGTTTCAGCAGATGAGCTTTTAAAAGACAAAATTGTTTTAAGCAAAACATCAAGTGACGAAAACGCTCCGAATAAATATTTCGGAACGGACGGTTTCCGCGGAGAGGCCAACACAACTCTTACATCTATTCAGGCGTACAAAGTCGGAAGATTTTTGGGATGGTATTACTCCTCTTCTCTCTCAGGCTGTACCAAGGCAAACTATCGCCCGAAAATCGTTGTAGGAAAAGACACCCGCCGTTCAAGCTATATGCTTGAATATTCTCTTGTTGCAGGAATAACTGCATCAGGAGCAGACGCTTATATGCTCCATGTTACCACGACACCAAGCGTTTCTTATGTAACCCGCCAGGACGAGTTTGACTGCGGCATTATGATAACTGCGTCCCATAACCCTTATTACGACAATGGAATAAAGGTTATAAACCGCTACGGAGAAAAGCTTGATGATAAAACAACCTCCCTCATTGAGAGATATATAGACGGAGACTTAAAGTCTCTTGGCATCATGGGGGAGGACCTTCCTTTTGCCCGTCGGGAAAAAATCGGATGTATTGTTGACTATGTTTCAGGAAGAAACAGATACCTTGGCTACCTCATTTCCATTGCATCCCATTCCTACAAAAATTTAAAGATTGGTCTTGACTGTGCAAACGGTGCATCCTGGATGCTTGCAAGCTCTCTTTTCGGCGCCTTAGGTGCTCAGACCTATGTTGTTGGTGCAAGCCCTGACGGTCTTAATGTCAACGAGAATTGCGGGTCAACTCATATCGAAAATCTATGCCGTCTTGTTAAGGAAAAACATCTTGATATGGGCTTTGCCTTTGACGGAGATGCAGACAGATGTATAGCTGTTGATGAAAAGGGGAATGTTGTTGATGGCGACGCAATGCTCTATGTTTTAGGCCAGCGTCTTAAAGACCGTGGAATTCTTAACGGAAACACTGTTGTTGCAACAGTTATGTCAAACAGCGGTTTTGTTAAGAGCCTTGAAAAAATCGGTATAAAATGTGCCCAGACCAAGGTGGGCGACCGTTTTGTTTATGAGTGTATGCAGGAGAACGATTTCACCTTAGGCGGAGAGCAGTCAGGTCATATTATCCTTAAAAAATATGCCACAACAGGAGACGGTCTTCTTACAGCAATAATGCTTACAGAAGAGGCTTGCGACAAAAAGTCAACTCTTTCCAAGCTTTGCGAGAATGTTACTCTTTATCCTCAGTTTACCAAAAATTTAAGAGTTAAAGACAAGGAAGCTGTTCTTTCCGACAAAGAAGTTTTAAAAGAAAAAGAAGAAATTGAAAAGCTTATCGGCGGAAACGGCAGAGTTCTTCTCCGTCAGAGCGGAACAGAGCCTGTTATCCGCGTTATGATTGAAAGCGAGAGCTACGAAAAATGCGTGGAATACGCCGACAGAATTATAAATAAAGCAATTGAAAGGGGACACAAAGGTGAATAAAAAAGTTAAGACAAAAGAGCTTTTTGACTGCACTGTTCCATACCTTAAAAACCTTTTTGACGAAAGCGAATACCCTTGGGAGATGCTCCCTAAAATCAAGGAGCATATAAAATCCTTAATCGCGGAAGGTCTCCCTGGATTTACGGAGATTAAAGAGGGGGTTTTCGTTGGGGAGAATGTTAAAATTGACCCCACAGCTACTATTATTGCTCCTGCCATAATAGGCGAGGGGACCGAAATTCGCCCCGGGGCATATTTAAGGGGAAATGTTATAACAGGAAGAAACTGCGTCTTAGGAAATTCCACTGAGCTTAAAAACTGCATTTTGCTTGACAAAGCACAGGTTCCGCATTATAATTATGTAGGAGATTCGGTTCTTGGAAACCTTGCTCATATGGGGGCAGGTTCAATCTGTTCAAACCTTAAAACTGACGGAAAGGCCGTTGTTATTCACGGAGACATTGAATACGAAACAGGTCTTAGAAAAATCGGCGGTATTTTAGGGGATGGGGCAGACATTGGTTGTGGGTGCATCTTAAACCCCGGAACTGTAATCGGAAAAACCACCTCTGTTTATCCCCTTAACTCTCTTCGCGGGGTTTTCCCAAGTGGGTGCATTGTTAAGAGCATGGATAACATCGTGGTCAGAGAAAACTAATTTTTCGGAGGTATTCTTATGAAATTCATTAAAGCTAACAGTTACGACGAGCTCAGCCGTCTTGCAGCAGACATTATTGCAGAGCAGGTTAAAAATAAACCGGACAGTATTTTAGGTCTTGCAACAGGCTCTTCCCCTCTTGGAACTTATGCAAATCTTATAAAGGATTACGAAGAGGGTAAGCTTGATTTTTCTTCTGTTACAACAGTTAACCTTGACGAATATGTTGGGCTTACAGGGGATAACGACCAGAGCTATCGTTATTTTATGAATACAAATCTTTTCTCAAAGATAAATGTTCCTATGGACAAAACAAATGTTCCGAACGGATGTGCCGAAGACCTTGAAAAAGAGGGAAAGCGCTATGACGAGCTTATTGACAGCCTCGGCGGAATTGATATCCAGCTCCTCGGAATCGGTCTTGACGGCCATATCGGTTTTAACGAGCCTGAGGATGTCTTCACAGGCCCAACCCACGCGGTTACACTGGATCAGTCAACAATTGATGCAAACGCAAGATTCTTTGAATCAATTGATGATGTTCCCCGCAAGGCTATAACAATGGGAATGAAAGCTATTATGCAGGCGAAGAAAGTTCTCTTAATCGCCAACGGTGCTAACAAAAAGGAAATCCTTGAAAAGTCCTTATACGGACCGATTACTCCATTTGTTCCGGCTTCAATTCTTCAGCTTCATCCTGATGTTACAGTAATATATAGTGAAAATTAAATCAGATGCCCGAAAAGTCGTTCTACCGCAAGCGAGGAAAATATAAGAGATATATTAAGGGGATGGTGTTTTCGGGTTATCCTATCCTTAAATGACAAAAACCGCAAGGGAAACATCGAGTTTTCCTTGCGGTTGCTTGCTTTTTGCGAAATCGTTCTCTGCAGTATTTATATACGGCGACGAAAACGATTTCACAAAATATACCTTCCTTTTCGAACATCTTAATACTAAAAGGGACTTGCAAAATGCAAGTCCCTTTATTTTTATCTCGCTCCGCTTTTAACGGTATGAACTGTTAAAATATTCGTTTCTTCATTTGCCCCGGCAGTTATTACAACTGTATCTCCGTCTTTAACGAGGCCGTATCTTTTTGCACAGGCAACGCTGTGGTCAAAGAGAACATTGGCATCAGGCTGGTAAATAGCCTTTACAGGATAAACGCCCCAGCTTAGCGCCAGCTGATGAAAGGTTTTTTCATCAGGAGTTGTTGCAACAATAGTCTGGCTCGGTCTAAATTTTGAAACTCTTCTCGCCGTATAGCCTGATTTTGTCACGGCAATAATGGCTGTTGCCTTTATATCGTTTGCCGTTGTGCAGGCCGCATCGCAGATTGCATTGGTTGTATCTTCGCTGTCATTTATATACTTCATATCTTTATAAATATTCATATCAAAGGCATCGCTCTCTGCCTGCTCCGCAATTTTCGCCATAGTTCTTACAACATGAGCAGGATGCTCGCCGATTGCAGTTTCACCTGAGAGCATAATTCCTGATGTTCCGTCAAAAACAGCATTGGCAACATCTGTTATTTCCGCTCTTGTCGGGGTTAAATTATGCACCATTGATTCAAGCATCTGTGTTGCGGTTATAATCATTTTACCCTGACTGTAACACTTTTTAATAAACTTTTTTTGAAGGCCCGGGAGCTTTTCAAACTCAATTTCAACACCCATATCTCCTCGGGCAACCATAATTCCATCGGAATATTTGAGTATATCATCAAAGTTGTCAACGCCCTCAATGTTTTCAATTTTTGCGATGATTTTTATGTTATATCCGCCGTGGTAATCAAGGAAATTTCTTATGGCAATAACATCTTCCTTGGAGCGGACAAAAGATGCCGCAACAAAGTCAACATCCATCTCTACGCCGAATTTTAAATCTTCCTCATCCTTTTTGCTTATATAAGGATAATCAAGGTGGATATTAGGCACATTGACGCCCTTTCGGTTGGAAATTTCTCCCCCGTTTTTAACAACGCACTCAATTTCATCCTCAGTAACTTTGACAATTTCAAGCCCTATTCTTCCGTCGTCAATTAAAATTTTATTGCCGCAAGCAACCTGTGTGGGAAGTTCTTTATAGGTAATGGAAACAATATTTTCATCCCCCACAATTTCCTTTGTTGTCAGAGTAAATTTCGCTCCGTCAAGAAGATTTATTTTCCCATCTTTAAAGGTTCCTATTCTTATTTCAGGGCCCTTTGTGTCAAGCATAACAGCGGCAGGAATACCCAGTCTGTCTCTTACTTTTCTGAAAGTTTCAATAGTCTTTTTATGTTCTTCGTGGGTGCCGTGGGAAAAGTTTATTCTCCCAACACTCATTCCACTTTTAAGCATCTCCTCTATGACTTGCTCACTTTTAGAAGCAGGGCCGAGGGTGCATACAATTTTAGTTTTTCTCATTTTCTTTTG
>JAFQRU010000128.1 GCA_017409915.1 Clostridia bacterium | reverse complement strand
TAAAAATATATTTTATAAAATCGTAAAAAAATAGGGAATAGATTATTTCTATTCCCTATTAATTTTTATATTTGTATTATTCCATTATACCTTGTGCGCGGAGTAAAACAACAAGTGTCCACGCCGTAGTATAGTTTAGATTTGGACTACACTGTCTGTCAGGTTAAACCTTTCCGCAACCTCTTTGGCCCGGTCCCTGCATAAGCGCGTTTTCGTCCGTTCTTAATATTTCAGTTTATTGTTTCTGTATTCAGAGGGAGTTATTCCTGTTATTGTCTTAAACACCCGACAAAAATACTGCACCGAGGAAAAGCCACTTTGAAGAGCGCACTTTTCCAGGGTTAAAAAGCTGTAATTAAGAAGCTGTTTTGCCTTTTTTATGCGCACAGAGATAATATATTGGGACGGAGACACATTATACTGCTTTTTAAAAAGCTTTCTGAAATACACCTCGCTCATCCCGGTTTGCTCTGCAAGAGCTGTAACACTGATCGCAACATCTGTAAAATGGGTATCAATATATTCCTTAGCCTCGCCAATTTTACCTTCCACCGATTGTTTCTTATGGTCTTTGCTTTGCGTCCTTAAAATTATGCCATATATAGTATATAAAAGCGACATACATTCTGCAAACGAGTCCTCCGAAAATGTTTTATATTTTTTATAAAGTCTTCTGAAAAGGTTTTCTGAGTCAGAATCTTCAATCAAAGAATATACATTGCTTTCCCTTAAATCTTCTCCATCAAATTCAAAATCGCAGTATATAAAACGATAGCTGGGTGTGTGTATGTTCATAGTATAATCCGCATTATGCGCAAGATATAATATATCCCCCTGATTTACGGTAAACACACGGCCATCATCAAAACTATAACTGCAACTGCCTGACAAAATATATACAAAAGCATCGCTATGCCTGCCTCTGACATAAATCGGCTTTGTATGATTATTTATCTCGGATTTTATAACGCTTATTAACTTTTTAAAAAACAATTGTGATGTGGCTATATCGACTTTCCCCATACTTTTTTTACCTTTCCTGTTTTCTAATATTATAATTGCAACCACCATAAAAATCAAGATATTTTATGAATTTTGTTTCGAAAAGTATAAAATTTTCGTTTTTTCATATTTACAATCAAGGGAAACCTTTTGTATAATAGCAGTATAAGGAGGGGAGTGGATATGTCAGAGGATGTCAGACTTTTTGCAGACTGTCATTGTGAATTATCAGAATCGCCTATGTGGAATGAAAAAGATAAAATGCTTTACTGGCGAGGCTTCCACGGAGAGCTATACAGAAAAAGAATCAATAATGATGTTAATGATTTTGAATGTTTTCAGCTAAATATCGGGAACATAGGCAGTATGGTTTTTACAGACAGCGATTATATCCTTTTGTTCGCAGACGGTGGCAAAATATGGAAATGGAAGCCATATTTAGAGCCTATATTATACAAGAATTTTCAGAAAACCCTCTTCAATGATGTTATTGCCGACCCGAAAGGCCGTGTCTATTGCGGGATGCTTGCCGAAAACTTTTTCGACAGAAAAAGGAGGGGAGAATACGGCTCCTTATGGATGCTTGATAATGACCGAAATTTAATCTGTCTTGAAAATGATACAGGAACTGTTCCCAACGGCATACGGTTTTCACCGGAGCTTGATAAGCTGTATTTCGGTGTTACTGACCACGACTGCGTATATGTATACGATTACGAGGCAGAAACAGGGAAAATCAGCAACAGGAAGGTGTTCGCAACAAATTGTTGCCCTGACGGTATGGCAATGGATGTAAACGGCAATCTTTGGGTTGCGTGTTGCCAGCCGGGCAGACCGCTTTTATGCTATAACCCTCACGGTGAGCTTACTTGCGAAATATATTTTCCTGTGCACCGCATTATAAGTGTTGCTTTCGGCGGGGAAGACAAGTCTCTTATGTTTGTTACCACAGCTCACGAAAATCAACCAGAAGGCGACCACGACGGTGGAGTTTTCGTTGTAGAAAACACAGCCGTCGGCGCAGATGAATTTGTATTGAAGGGAATGTGATTTATATGTCATTAAACAGAGAAGAGTTATTTGAATATGCGACTAAACATATTAAAACAGATGACAACTCCGATGTTCTGGAACTGGATTGTAAGAATATAATATTTCTTTTGGATAACTGTGAAATTACAGTGCCTGAAAGCAACCGTTTTTTCATAACCGTAAACTGTGAAGGGATCCAAAAAAATATATACAATAAAAGAATGCACCTGTTTTCCCACGAAATCGCTGAAAGCGGTCTTTATGTCGGCGATGAAGCCCGTGCATACACCGGCTATTATGATTTTAGCCACACAACAGCCCAGTGGGAAAGTGTGCTTTCTCTGGGGATTACAGGTCTTAGAAAACGAATATCCGAGTATGCCGAAAAAAATAAAGGCGACGAAAAGAAAGATAGATTTTACAAAGAAATATCCAAAGTCTATGACGCCGCTTTGCGCTTCTTGAAGCGAGCCTCCGATGCCGCTGCGGCTTGCGGAAAAAATGAAATGGCGGAGGGTATTAAAAGTCTTACGGAAAATGCCCCGAAAAATTTATTTGAAGCAATGCAGACAACCATTATTTACTATGTTCTTCAGCATATGTTTGAGGGGACATATCTTCGAACCTTGGGAAGACTGGATTCTCTGTTTTATTCATATTACGAAAAAGAGAATAAGGAAAATGCAAAAGAGCTGGTTTTGGCTTATTTAAAAGAAATTGATACTCTCAAAGCCCCAGCAAATACGCCTTTTGCTCTTGGGGGAACCGATGAACACGGAAACAGCCTTATAAACGAGCTTTCCTATGTATTTGTAGAGGCATATAAAAAGGCAAATACAAACAATACAAAGTTCCATTTACTGTGCAATGATAATACCCCTGCCGACATTATCGAAAGTGCATTTGAGGGAGTTCGAAACGGCAGCAACAGTATATTCTTTATGTCGGACAAGAAGATTATTGAATCTCTTGAAAAACTCGGCGAAGACCGCAAAGATGCACTTAATTATCATGTTGTGGGCTGCTATGAATGTGGCGGAGAAGGGGAACTTACTTCCTCCTGTAACGCAAGGGTAAATCTTCCGTTAGCTCTGGAATTTGCCCTTAACAACGGAAAAACATTTATCGCAGATAAACAGGCAGGGCTTGAAAACAATGGCCGGTTTGAAAGCTTTGATGCTCTGTATAAAGAATTTTTGCGCCAGCTTGTATATATGTGTAACTGTGCTATGAAATTAACCGATTTGTGTGAGGTTCATTACAGAGATGTTCATTCTGCCCCCATTCTTTCAGGAGTATATGTATCAGCCTTGGAAAAGGGCGGGGATTTATACTGCGATTATACCGCAAAATATAATAATTCCTCCGTCAATGCCCTTGGCCTTGCAACAGCTGTGGATTCTCTTGCGGCAATTAAAAAGCTGGTTTTCGAAGACAAAACAATGTCTCTTTCCCGCTTGACTGAAATATTAAAGTCAAACTGGGAAAACGAGGAGCCTCTTCGTTTGCTTGTTAAGAACAAATACCCTAAATTCGGATTAAATGACAAAAACACAGACAACATAGCTAAAAACATCGTAGATGTGCTGCACCAGGCTATAAGCGGAAAACCTAATGTTAAGGGCGGTATATACAGACTGGGCCTGTTTTCAATCGACTGGCGATGGGAATTCGGCTTAAAAACAGGGGCATCCGCTGATGGCAGATTAAGCGGCGAAACACTCTCCCAAAACACAAGCGCCACTTTCGGTGCCGATAAAAACGGTGCAACCGCCCATCTTCTTTCCATTGCCACAATTGATGCTTCCAAAACGCCAAACGGAACCATTGCAGACATCGACCTTCACTCCTCTGCCGTAAAGGGCAAGAATGGAATAAATGCCCTGACCTCTACTTTAAAGACATTCTTTGATCTGGGAGGTTTTGGTGTGCATTATAATATTCTTGACACAGAGACTTTAAAGGATGCCAAATTAAATCCTGAGAAGTATCCTAACTTGCAGGTAAGAATCTGCGGTTGGAATGTTTTGTTTTCAGCGCTGAGCGAAAAAGAAAAAGATGAATTTATAGCGAGGTCAATTAAATGAAAGGCTTAATTTCAGGCATAAAGCGTATGGAAATACATGATGGCGACGGGCTCAGAACAACCGTTTTCTTTAAGGGATGTCCTCTTAAATGCATCTGGTGTCATAATCCTGAAAGTATATCCTTTGAAAAACAGGTTGCTTTTTTCAAAGAAAAATGCATCTCCTGCCAACTTTGCAAATGGGAGAGAACTCCCAAAACTGCTAAAAGCTGTCCAACCTCAGCTCTTGTCTTATACGGTGAAGAATACGAAACAGACGCCCTTATAGAAGAAATTATGAAAGATGAACTGTTTTTCAGAAACGGCGGAGGCGGAGTTACCTTATCCGGAGGTGAATGCCTTTCTCAAGGTGATTTTGCAACAGATGTTGCAAAAAAACTCAAGGAAAAAGGAATAAGCGTTTATATAGATACCTGCGGATTTGTAAAACGCGAGGTTCTGCAAAAAATTATGCCATTTACGGATAAATTTCTGTATGATATAAAGGCAATAACTCCCGAGGTGCATAAAAAGTCCACAGGTCAGGACAACGCGTTAATATTAGATAATCTTTGTTTTCTTTCGGAAAATAACGCCAAAATAGAAATCCGTTATCCTCTTATTAAAGGTTATAATGACAAGGAATGTGCAAAAATCGGCGAATTTTTACAGGATTTAAAAGGTATAACAAAGGTAAAGGTTTTACAGTATCATAACTTTGCAGGCTCAAGATACGAAGCCCTTGATATGCAAAACACCTTGCCGGAGGCCGAAACAACTTTTGATGATGTTCAGAAAGCCGTTGAAATTCTTAAAAGCTATAACTTAAATGCCGTAAACGGAATACAGGAAGACTAACCCTAAATAAAACAAAAAACCGACTATTGTCGGTTTTTTTATTTTAAACTAATCTTTATATATTCGTAATGGAAATTGTTCCCTCTCTGAATTGCTTGCCATTTAAATCTTCACATAGAGCTATGATAGGCGTGCTTGCCCACGGATGACAAAGGCTGGTATTCCATTTCTGTTCCTTGCCCCAGGCTTCAAAACAGGTTGTCGCACCTTCTCTCAACATATTCACCCAGGAATGCTCTCCTTCGTTTATGAGAAGCCTGAATTCTTCCTCATAAGCATTTATATTAGCAAGTCCTTTCAATACAAAGTAAGCCATATAAACTCCGCAACACAGACCCTTTTCCATTATGAAATTCTTTATGTCTTCATACATTTCGGGCTCTGCTATTCCAAAATAAAGCGGAAGAGCATTTGAATGAAGCGAACTATGACTAAGTTTTTCTGTATCACAGAAAAGACCTGTTTTGGGATTGTAAAATGCACTTACATATGCTTTTATAAGACCGTCTGACCGTATGCTCTGCTTAAT
>JAFQRU010000127.1 GCA_017409915.1 Clostridia bacterium | reverse complement strand
TTATATAGTTTGTCCTTTGGTTGAGGAAAGTGAAACGCTTACCGCAAAAGCTGTTACTGAGTATGCGGAAAGCTTGTCTAAAGGTGTTTTTAAAGATTACAAAATTGATGTTCTTCACGGTAAAATGAAACCGAAAGAAAAGGATGCGGTTATGGAATGTTTTGCAAAGGGCGAGACCGATATATTGGTTTCAACTACTGTTATTGAGGTGGGAGTTGATGTTCCTAACGCGTCGGTTATGATTATTGAAAATGCGGAGCGGTTTGGACTCTCTCAACTACATCAGCTTAGAGGCAGAATAAGAAGAGGTGTAAACGAGGCGTTTTGTATTCTTTTCTGCAAGTCTAACGGTGAAATTGCAAAAGAGCGAATGAAGATAATGAAGGAAACCAACGACGGATTTAAAATCTCGGAAAAGGATTTGATTTTGCGCGGACCGGGTGAGTTTTTCGGTGTAAGGCAACACGGTCTTCCTGAGCTTAAAATTGCCAATCTTTCAGAAGATATGGAAATTTTGAAAATGGCAGGAATGGCGGCAGAGGAAATATTGGCGAGGGATAAGGAACTTAGTCTTTCTGAAAACCAAAACCTTAAAAAAAGAGTAATGAAACGATACGAGGAAGTGGGAGGAAAGGGAATCTTAAATTAAAGACTGCCCCAAAACTTGTTCTACCGCAAACAACGGCAAAGGGAACATCAGGTTTTCATTGCCGTTGTTTTTAATTTAAGTTGTTAAAATATTGACAAGAGAGCAGAAATATTATATAATTTAATGGATAATAAGCGGAAGGAAAAATCAGATGAACGATTACCAAAAGAAAATAAGAAACTTTTCCATAATTGCACATATTGACCACGGAAAATCCACTCTGGCTGACAGACTTTTAGAGCTTACGGGTGTGCTTACTCAGCGTGAAATGCAGGCACAGATTCTCGATAATATGGAGCTTGAGCGAGAGAGAGGAATAACCATTAAGGCGCGCGCCGTAAAGCTTATTCATAAGGCGCACGACGGAGAGGAATATATTCTTAACTTAATTGATACCCCAGGTCATGTTGACTTTAACTATGAGGTTTCCCGAAGTCTTGCAGCTTGCGAGGGAGCTATTCTGGTCGTTGATGCGGCACAGGGGATTGAGGCACAGACCTTAGCGAATACCTATCTTGCTTTGGAACACGATTTGGAGCTTGTTCCCGTTATAAATAAAATTGATTTGCCATCTGCTCAGCCTGAGGTTGTGCGTCAGGAAATCGAAGATGTTATTGGAATAAATGCGGATAAAGCACCGCTTATATCTGCTAAAAACGGGATAAATATTGAAGAAGTTTTAGAGAGAATTGTTGAGCTTGTTCCGTCTCCTGACGGGGACTGTGAAAAGCCTCTTAAGGCCTTGATTTTTGACTCGTATTATGATAGCTATAAGGGCGTTATTGTGTATGTCAGAATTATTGACGGCAAGCTGACTCCGGGGACAAAAATAAAAATGATGGCAACGGGTGCGACATTTGATGTTGTGGATGTTGGGTATCTTCACCCTACAGGAATGCTTCCCTCAAACGAAATTAAAGCCGGCGAGGTTGGGTATATTGCGGCGAGCATTAAGGATGTTCACGAGGTTCACGTGGGTGATACTGTTACAACGGTAGACGGCGGAGCGAACGAGCCTCTTCCCGGATATAAAGAAGTTAAGCCGATGGTTTACTGCGGAATTTACCCTGCAGACGGAGCAAGATATGATGACCTTCGCGATGCTCTGGAAAAACTTCAGCTAAACGATGCGGCACTAAGCTTTGAGGCGGAAACCTCTGTTGCATTGGGCTTTGGTTTCAGGTGCGGATTTTTAGGCCTTTTGCATATGGAAATCATTCAGGAAAGGCTTGAAAGAGAGTATAATCTTGACCTTGTAACAACGGCACCAAGCGTTGAATATAAAGTTATTAAGACGGATAAAACTGTTGAAAGTATATCATATCCGACAAATCTTCCCGAGGCAGGCTCCATTGATTATATGGAAGAGCCTGTCGTTCACGCGGATATTATGACTCCGAG
>JAFQRU010000018.1 GCA_017409915.1 Clostridia bacterium | reverse complement strand
GTCCTCCCTCTTTCAGGAGGAGACAACTTCCATCTTATAAAGGCAGAAAGCCCGGGGCCATCGGTTGGAAAGCTTGTCCCTCATGTTAAATCAACAGCTAAAATCTTATATCTTATATATATGGCTTTAACTGGCTTTGAAATTATTCTCCTCTTAGCAGGCGGGCTTAACCTCTTTGAAGCAACAACACTATCCTTTGGTACAGCAGGTACAGGCGGTTTTGCAATTTTGAATTCGGGCATCGGAGGGTATTCCTCTTATGTTCAGATAGTTATAACCGTGTTTATGATTCTTTTTGGCATAGACTTTTCTTTCTACTACTTAATTCTTATGAGAAAGGTCAAAGATGCCGTTAAGATGGAAGAAGTGCGGGCGTATCTTTTGATAATTTTAGTATCGATTGCTTTGATAGGCCTTAATGTCTATTCAACCTTTGATAGTGTTTTTGAAACAATAAAGCATTCCTCATTCCAGGTAGCGGCAATAATAACCACAACGGGTTATTCAACTGTGGACTTTAATGCATGGCCGGAATTTTCGAAAATAATTCTTGTTATGCTTATGTTCTGCGGTGCCTGTGCAGGAAGCACTGGTGGCGGAATGAAAGTGTCAAGAATACTCATTTTGTTTAAAACTATCATAAAAGAAATAAAAGTTCTTGCTCATCCTAAAAGCGTTATAAAGGTTAAGCTTAACGGAAGAATGTTGGAGCATGAAACCCTGCGCTCAATAAATGTCTTCTTTATTGCATTTATGTTTATATTTGCAACGGCTCTGCTCCTTATAAGCTTTGATAATTTCGATTTTACCACGAATTTTACGGCTGTGGCAGCCACGATAGGAAACATTGGCCCCGGTCTTTCTGTGGTAGGCCCGACGGGCAATTTCTCGGGATTTTCTAATCTTTCAAAAATGATTCTGTCGGCGCTTATGCTTATAGGCCGACTTGAAATATTCCCGATGCTGATTTTATTCTCACGAAAAATCTGGAAAAGATAAAAAATAACCCCCGAAAATTTCGGGGGTTTAATTTTTTTATCTATTCTTCGCTGTCGATAGTTGAAATGCAGATTGTCATTTCTTCTAAAACATCAAGTAGACCGTGAACGGTGTCAAGAGCCGTAAACATTGTAACATTGTTTTCAACGGCGCAACGACGAATCATATATCCGTCTGACTCTTCGTCCATTTCGCCAATATCACGGGTGTTGATAACATAGTTTACATATCCTTTGCGGATTGACTCTAAAATTTCCTCGCTGCCCTCTTTGAGTTTCTTTTTGATTCTTGTCTTAATTCCGTGGGATTTAAGGAAGTTGGCTGTTCCTTTTGTAGCCTCGATGTTAAAGCCCATTTTATAGAATCTCTCGATAAGAGGGAGAGCCTCTTCTTTGTCTTTGTCAGCAAGAGAGACGAAGATTGTTCCGTAGTTAACAACATTCATTCCTGATGCTTGAAGAGCCTTGTAAAGAGCTCTTGTTCTGCTCTTGTCGTAGCCGATTGCCTCACCTGTTGACTTCATTTCAGGGGAGAGGTAAGCGTCAAGGCCTCTGATTTTTGAGAAGGAGAAGGCAGGAACTTTAACATACCATCTGCTCTTTTCCTTAGGATAAATCTCTGTTATGCCCTGCTCAGGAAGAGTCTTTCCAAGGATTGCAAGAGTTGCGATGTCGGCAAGAGAGAAGCCTGTTGCCTTGGATAAGAAAGGAACGGTTCTTGAAGAACGAGGGTTAACCTCGATAACATAAACATCATCGTTTTTATCAACGATAAACTGGATATTATAAAGACCAACAATGCCTATGCCAAGAGCGAGGCGCTTTGAATAGTCAATAATAACTTCCTTAACCTTGTCGGAAATACTGAATGTCGGGTAAATGCTGATACTGTCGCCGGAGTGAACGCCTGTTCTTTCAACATGCTCCATAATTCCCGGGATGAAAACATTTTCGCCGTCGCAAACTGCGTCAACTTCAACTTCTTTACCAACGATATATTTATCAACCAAAACAGGTTTATCCTCGTCGATTTCAACGGCAGTTTTGAGGTAGTGGCGAAGGCCTTCCTCGCTGTTTACAATCTGCATTGCTCGTCCGCCTAAAACATAGCTTGGACGAACAAGAACAGGATAGCCGATTTCCTTTGCAGCGTTAACGCCGTCTTCAATCTTTGTAACCGCCTTACCCTTTGGCTGCGGAATGCCTAAAACATTCATAATGTGTTCAAAGGAGTCACGGTTTTCAGCTCTTTCAATAGCGTCAACATCTGTTCCGATAATCTTAACACCGCGCTTCATAAGTGGCTCAGCTAAGTTGATTGCAGTCTGTCCGCCAAGGGATGCGATAACGCCCATCGGCTTTTCAAGTTCAACAATATTCATAACATCTTCAACGGTGAGAGGCTCAAAATAGAGCTTGTCGCTTGTTGTGTAGTCTGTTGAGACTGTTTCAGGGTTATTGTTGATTATAATTGATTCATAGCCGTATTCCTTGATGGTCTTAACTGCGTGAACTGTTGAATAGTCAAACTCAACGCCCTGACCGATACGAATAGGACCTGAACCCAAAACGATAATTTTCTTCTTGTCGCTGACAATTGATTCGTTCTCATCTTCATAAGTTGAGTAGAGATAAGGGATGTAGCCAGGGAACTCACTTGCGCAAGTATCAATCATCTTGTAAACAGGGAAGATGCTGTTTTCCTTACGGAGATTATAAATTGCATCCTCATCGGTTTTCCAAAGGTGAGCGATATATTTATCGGAAAATCCCATCTTCTTAGCCTCTTTAAGAGCGTCAATATTACCGATGTTTTCTTCGGCCTCTAAAACTCTTTCAAGGTCAACAATGTTTTTGATTTTGTCAAGGAAGAACATATCGATATGGGTTATATTGCAAATTCTGCTGTGGTCAACTCCCAGCCACATAAGCTGAGCGATGGCATAAATTCTGTCGTCTGTGCCCTCTGCAATGTAAGCTAAAAGGTCATCAACAGACATTTTGCTCTGGTCGAACTTTGACATATAAATATGGCAAACCCCGATTTCAAGGGATCGGATAGCTTTAAGAAGACTTTCTTCCAAAGTTCTGCCGATGCTCATAACTTCGCCCGTTGCCTTCATCTGAGTTCCAAGCTTGTTTGAAGCCTTGGCGAACTTATCAAATGGGAAACGAGGCATCTTTGTAACAACATAGTCAAGAGACGGCTCAAAGCTTGCAGGAATGTTTGCAAGTTTAATCTCGTCAAGTGTCATACCAACCGCAACCTTTGCTGTAACCCTTGCGATTGGGTATCCGCTTGCCTTTGATGCAAGAGCAGAGGAGCGGGAAACTCGTGGGTTAACCTCGATTACGAAATAGGTAAATGACTGTGGGTCAAGAGCAAACTGAACATTACAGCCACCCTCGATTTTAAGGGCACGGATGAGGCGAAGTGCCGCATCGCGGAGCATATTATATTCCTTGCTTGTTAAGGTCTGAGCAGGAGCAACAACAATACTGTCACCTGTGTGGATACCAACAGGGTCCATATTTTCCATACTACAAATTGTTATTGCAGTATCGTTGCTGTCGCGCATAACCTCAAATTCGATTTCTTTATAACCTTTGATGCTCTTTTCAACCAAAACCTGACCAACGGGGGAAAGTTGAAGAGCGTTTTTCATTATTTCGCAAAGTTCTTCTTCGTTGTCGGCAAAACCGCCGCCTGTTCCGCCAAGAGTAAAGGCAGGACGAAGAACAACCGGATAGCCGATTTCTTCTGCGGCTTTGATACCTTCTTCCATACTCGTTGCGATTAAAGATGGAAGAACGGGTTCGCCAAGCTCTTCACAAAGTTCTTTGAAAAGCTCTCTGTCTTCGGCTCTTTCGATACTTTCGCAGCTTGTTCCTAAAAGCTCAACCTGACACTCTGCAAGAATTCCTTTTCTTGCAAGCTGCATAGCAAGGTTTAAGCCTGTCTGTCCGCCGATTCCGGGAACGATAGCGTCAGGACGCTCATATCTTAAAATCTTTGCAACATATTCAAGAGTAAGAGGCTCCATATAAACCTTGTCGGCAATGGTTGTGTCTGTCATTATTGTCGCTGGGTTTGAGTTAACCAAAATAACTTCATAGCCCTCTTCTTTAAGAGCAAGACAAGCCTGAGTTCCTGCATAGTCGAACTCTGCTGCCTGACCGATAATAATCGGGCCTGAGCCGATAACTAAAACCTTTTTTATATCCTTGCGCTTAGGCATTTATATTTCCCCCTTCCATAATATCAACAAACTGGTCATATAAGCATTTAACTGGGTTTGGTCCCGGCTGTTTTTCAGGAAGATACTGCACGGAGTAAACCTTGTCAGAGGGGCAGGCAGTTCCTTCAACTGTGCCGTCTAAAATGTTTATATGGGTAAGGGTAAGTTTTGTTTTCTCTAAGGATTTTTCATCAACAGCGTAGCCGTGATTCTGGCAAACCACATCGATTTTGCCTGTTATAAGATTCTTAACCGGGTGGTTTGAACCTCTGTGTCCGAATTTAAGCTTGCAAACCTTTGCGCCGTAAGCGAGGTTTATAATCTGATGGCCAAGGCAAACACCGAAGATTGGATATTTTCCAATAAGCGCTTTAACTGTTTCAACAATTTCAGGAACATCCTCAGGGCTTCCCGGACCGTTTGAAACGAAAACGCCGTCAGGGTTCATAAACTCAATTTCGCTAGCCGTTGTGTTATAAGGAACAACTGTAACATTACAGCCTCTTTCTTTAAGCTTTTCAATAATGTTAAGCTTAATTCCGCAGTCGATAACAACAACATTGAACTTGTGGTTGGATGTTCTTGCATACCAACGCTTCTTACAGCTTATTTTAGCAACACTGTCATGGGGGATAGGTGTGCTCTCAATCATTTTAACTGCTTCTTCGTTTGAAACGGAAATGTCGGTTATAATTCCTCGCATTGAGCCGTTTTCTCTTATAAAGCGAGCGAGCTTTCTTGTGTCAACTCCATAAATACCGGGAATGTTATTTTCCTCCAAAACCTCGGATAAGGTCTTTGTATATCTGAAATTGCTTGGCATATCGTTATAGTCCCTAACGATAAGACCTCCGATTGTCGGGTTTTTAGATTCAAAATCATCCTCAACAATTCCATAATTACCAATAAGCGGATAAGTCATAACAACCATTTGAGAAGTGTAGGAAGGGTCAGAAACGACCTCCTGATATCCAACCATGGAAGTATCAAAAACAACTTCGCAAACGCTGCTTTTCTTTCCGCCAAAGCCAAAACCTAAATACTGGGTTCCGTCTTCTAAAACTAATTTTCTGTCAAAAATTTTTGCCACCGGCTTGTCCCCCTATTCTGATTTTATATGATAAAAAACCATAATACTCTAATTTATTATTATAACATCTAAAAGTAACCTGTGTCAACTTTTATATTTTAATTTTTGCATAATATTATGGGCTTTAAATACACAGTTTTTCACAAAGATATAGAAATTTTATTTACCCTCTTGACGAGGGCGAAATATTTTGTTATTATAAGAATGATTTTTCTCAAAAGGAAAGCGTGATGCCAAAGGCATCACGCTTATTTTTTTACGCCACTTTTCATAAGAGACATATCAAATTCAAAAGGCTCATCCAAACTGAAATGTCCGCCAAATTCAGGATTTTCCTCGCCCTCAATATTAATCTTAACCTTTTCAACGCCGTCAAGCTGGCAAAGAGTGTTAACAATAGAATAAATAGCCATAACCTCTTTGGTTGTGCCACCTGTATTAAATTCGGCAAATTCTGAAGATAAATCAACTGTACAAATGCCGTTTTCTGTTTTTACGGATAATACATCAACATCCCCAAAAACAGAAGGGTTTAAAGCTTCTGAAACAGGGCCGTTTATAATAGATGCAACAACAGTTTCTAAAAATATTTCTTCATCCGCATTAACTTTTATAATTTCAGGGCAAAGATACATAACTGCTTCATCAGGGAAATAGAAAGTAACATCCCGACTTACGGTCTCCGTCTCTTTGACAGATATAGGCGCTGATGAGTCAGCACATCCGGAAATAAAAGCAAAAATGCAAATTACGAGTAAAAGAATAATTGCTTTTTTCATATATATCATCTCCTTAAAATCATAATAGCACAGACCTGCAAAAAATTCAATACATCCGGGCAGAAAAAACGGCAAAGCCGAAAAAATTCAGCCCTGCCGCAATTTAAACAAGATTAATCTTCAACCTTAATGACTTCCTTGCCCTTGTAAGAACCACAAGCCTTACAAGCTCTGTGAGGCATTTTGAATGCACCGCACTGTGGGCAAGCAATCATACCAGGAATGCTAAGCTTCCAGTTAGCTCTTCTTTTATCTCTTCTTGCTTTTGATGTTTTTCTCTTTGGAACTGCCATTTTATACACCTCTCTCCAAAAAAATAAATGTTTAACAGGAAAACCCTGCATAATCTACTTAAAAAAGTTGTCAAGAACATCAAATCTCGGGTCAGTCTCTCGTGTGTCACAAGAGCAGTCCCCTTTGTTGAGGTCCTTTCCGCATTTTGCGCAAAGCCCTTTGCAGTCGGCCTTGCAAAGCTTTTTAGTGGGAATGTTCATAAAAATATTTTTATAAACAATCTCATCTAAATCCACCGAGTTTCCTTTGAAGAAAATAATGTCATTATCAGTATTTTCCTCGTTTTCAAAAGGAGTTTCTTTCTTTAAAACTTCCTCGAACTCAATGGAAAGAGTGTCGGGATAAGCTTTCGCGCATCTGTCGCAAGTATATTCAACAGAGCAATTAACCCTTCCTTTAAGATTAACTTCACCGCCAAGGGAAGAGAAAGTAGCTTCAACCTCGGCAGGAGCTACGAATTTAACATCAAATTCGCCTTTATCTCCAAAGTCAATGGTGTCATTAACCTTTAAAACCGTGCCTTCAATGTTTATAATTGATAATAAATCAACCGTCATATAAACACCCTTTATAAGAACAAAATGGTGGGCACAATAGGGCTCGAACCTATGACCCTCTGCTTGTAAGGCAGATGCTCTCCCAGCTGAGCTATG